>CANQEB010000032.1 GCA_947594085.1 uncultured Lachnospiraceae bacterium
GCGCCGGTGTTATCAGCAACTCTCAGTCTGGTTTCCTGCTGTACCATGCCGATATACCTCCTATATTATTTCACTTTCTCAACGATTTCGACAAGTCTCCATCTCTTATCCTTGGACAACGGTCTTGTCTCCATTACCTTCACTGTGTCCCCGATATTGCACTCGTTGTTCTCGTCATGAGCCTTGAGCTTGTAGGTCTTCTTCACAATCTTATTGTACAGCGGATGCCTTACATGATCCTCCACTGCAACGACAATTGTCTTGTCCATTCTATCGCTGATGACCTTGCCAGTACGGGTCTTTCTAAGATTTCTTTCCACGGATTATTCTCCTTTCTTTCCATCGCATGACCGTTTGGTGTCTCGGGCTTTGCCGAACGGCCGCCACAGCCAAATTTATGCGTTCGCCTTCTCAGTGATAACAGTCTGAATTCTGGCAATGTTCTTGCGAACCTCCCTGATCCTGCTCGTGTTATCAAGCTGATTCGTCGCGTTCTGGAATCTCAGATTGAAAAGCTCTTTCTTTGCAGCTACTAATTCTTCGTTCAGCTCCGCAGCTGTCTTGTTCTTCAACTCTTCCACGTATTTATTAATTTTCACTGTTATCACCGCCTTCTAAGTCTGCACGAGAAACGATCTTGCATTTGCAGGGCAACTTGTGCATGGCAAGACGCAGTGCCTCGTGGGCAACATCGTCAGGAACGCCTGCCAGCTCGAACATAACACGACCCGGTTTTACGACCGCTACCCAATACTCCAGTGCTCCTTTACCGGAACCCATACGGGTCTCTGCCGGCTTTGCTGTTACCGGTTTGTCCGGGAAAATCTTGATCCAAACCTTACCACCACGCTTGATATAACGAGTCATAGCAATACGGGCTGCCTCGATCTGATTGGATTTGATCCAGCACGGCTCTGTAGCCACGAGACCGAAATCACCGTATGTGATCGTGTTTCCGCGAAGCGCCTTGCCCTTCATGGAGCCACGAAACTGCTTACGACGTTTAACTCTTTTCGGCATTAACATTATTTATCGCTCCCTTCTTTTTTAGATGGAAGTACCTCGCCCTTGTAGATCCAAACCTTTACGCCAAGCTTGCCGTATGTGGTATCTGCCTCGGCAAATCCATAGTCAATATCTGCTCTGAGTGTCTGAAGCGGAATTGTGCCCTCGCTGTAAAACTCGGAACGCGCGATGTCCGCACCGCCGAGACGGCCCGAAACGGCTGTCTTGATGCCAAGCGCACCGGCCTTCATGCTTCTGCTCATCGTGGATTTCATCGCACGGCGGAAAGAAACACGATTCTCAAGCTGCTGCGCGATATTCTCCGCCACAAGCTGAGCGTCCTTGTCCGGTCTCTTGATCTCTTTGATATCTACGATCAGTTTCTTGTCGATCTTCTTCTGAAGGTCTGCCTTCAGCTTCTCGATCTCAGCGCCGCCCTTGCCAATGACTACGCCGGGCTTCGCCGTATGAATGATAACCTTCACGCGGTCAGATGCTCTCTCGATTTCAATCTTGGAGACACCTGCGCTGTATAATCTCTTCTTCAGGTAGGTTCTGATCTCATGATCCTCAATCAGGCAATCTGCGAAATCAGCCTCTGCATACCATTTGGAATCCCAGTCTTTGATGACACCGACTCTAAGACCGTGTGGATTAACTTTCTGTCCCATGATTGTCCTCCTTATTTCTCGTTCAGAACGATAGTGATATGGCTCATGCGCTTCTCGATCCGGTAAGCTCTGCCCTGTGCTCTCGGTCTGATTCTCTTCATTGTCGGTCCCTTGTTCGCGTAGCATTCCTCTACGTACAAGTTCTCCTTATTCATTCCATTATTGTTCTCAGCGTTCGCAATCGCCGACTTCAGCAGCTTCGCGACCAGCTCAGAAGCGTATCTCGGATTGTAGGTTACGATCGCGAGTGCAGTCTGCACATCTTTGCCTCTGATCGCATCCAGAACGAAACATGCTTTCTGAACAGGAACTCTCGCGTAAGAAAGCTTCGCTGACGGTCTTGTATCCTTCTGAGCATTTCTCTCTCTCTTAATCTGGGATCTATGTCCTTTCGCCATTTTGGATGTTGCCTCCTTTCAATTTCCGCGCCGGTTAGCGGACGCCGGATTTCTTCTCGTCTTTGCCGTGCCCTCTGTACGTTCTCGTAACGACAAACTCACCAAGCTTGTGACCGACCATGTCCTCTGTGATATATACCGGCACATGCTTTCTTCCGTCATGAACCGCGATCGTATGCCCAACCATCTGCGGGAAAATTGTGGAGCGGCGCGACCAGGTCTTGATCACCTGCTTGTTGCCTGCCGCATTCATGGCATCTACTTTTTTCAGTAAACTTTCGTCAGCAAACGGTCCTTTTTTCAATGAACGAGCCATTGGTTTACCTCCTTTAATAATCTCATACTAGTTGATAGCCTTGCCATCTCTTCTTCTAATGATCAGTTTGTTCGATGCTTTCTTGCGCTTCCTGGTCTTCAGGCCGAGAGCCGGCTTGCCCCACGGAGTGCTCGGGCCCGGACGACCGATACCGGCCTTGCCCTCACCACCGCCATGCGGGTGATCGTTCGGGTTCATGACAGAACCACGGACGGTCGGGCGAATGCCCATGTGACGCTTTCTTCCGGCCTTGCCGATGTTGATCAGGTTGTGCTCCGCATTGCCAACGACACCCACGGTCGCGCGGCAGCCTAACGGAACCATTCTCATCTCACCTGACGGAAGTCTCAGTGTCGCATACTTGCCTTCCTTTGCCATCAACTGTGCCCCGTTGCCGGCGGAACGAACCATCTGTCCGCCATGGCCCGGATAGAGCTCAATATTGTGAACCATAGTACCAACCGGGATCTCGGAGAGCGGCAGGCAGTTGCCTACACGCACCTCAGCCTGTGCCCCGTTCATAACCGTCATGCCATCCTTGAGTCCCTGCGGTGCCAGGATGTACGCCTTCTCGCCGTCCGCGTAACAGATCAGTGCGATGTTTGCCGTTCTGTTCGGATCGTACTCGATGCCGAGCACCTTCGCCGGGATACCGTCTTTGTTTCTCTTGAAATCAATGATTCTGTATTTCCTTCTGGAGCCGCCGCCACGGTGTCTCACCGTGATCTTACCCTGGTTGTTACGGCCCGACTGCTTCTGCAGTGATACCAGAAGCGCCTTCTCCGGCTCCTTCTTCGTGATCTCAGAGAAATCCGAACCGGTCATGTGTCTTCTGGAAGGTGTATATGGGTTGTATGTCTTGATTCCCATGATGTTTCTCCTTTCAAAATTCGATGTTTATTATCATGCGTCGCCGCATATAGATTGTTCAACACGTCGGTGCGTGTCATAGAGGGTGCTCAAAGCCCCTCGAAGATCTCAATATCCTTGCTGTCCTCGGTGAGCGTGACGATCGCCTTCTTCGTCTTCGCCGTCTTGCCAAAGGTCATGCCACGTCTCCTGGTCTTGCCGTCGAGATTCATCGTATTGACCTTCTTGACCTTGGTCCCCTCAAACATCTTCTCGACCGCTTCCTTGACCTGGCTCTTTGTCACATCCGGGTGTACGAGGAACGTGTACTTCTTCTCAGCCATCGCGTTCATGCTCTTCTCCGTAACTACCGGTCTGAGAATGACGTCATAATATTTGATATCTGCCATTATGCATACACCTCCTCAATCGCTTCCACTGCAGCCTTCGTGAGAACTACGGTGTTGTACTTCAGAATGTCGAATACGTTGATCGCATTCGTGAATGCCGTCTTCACATCAGCGATGTTTCTCGCGGAAAGCATTACATTCTGATCATCGTCGAGTACTACAAGCGCCTTCTGCACATTCAGTGCGTCCAGAACCGCCTTCATATTCTTTGTCTTGATCTCGTCGAACTTCAGCTCATCGAGAACGATCAGCTTGTTCTCCTGCACCCTGCTGGTCAGAGCAGACTTAAGCGCAAGCTGCTTCTCCTTCTTGTTCATCTTGAACGAATAGTCTCTCGGAGTCGGGGCAAATACAATGCCGCCGCCCGTCCACTGCGGAGCTCTCGTCGAACCCTGTCTCGCATGACCGGTTCCCTTCTGTCTCCAAGGTTTCTTGCCGCCGCCGGAAACCTCAGCGCGTGTCTTCGCCTTCTGTGTTCCCTGGCGCTTGTTCGCAAGCTGGTTCACAACTGCCAGATGCACGAGATGTTCGTTGACTTCCACACCAAACACGGCATCATTCAGATCCATCGTGCCAACTTCTTTGCCTTCCATATTGTAAACAGATACATTAGCCATCTGTGTCTTCCTCCTTTCCCGAATTCAGGCTTAATTACCGGACTTCACGGTCTCTTTAACCGTAACCAGTGACTTCTTCGGTCCCGGAACAGCGCCCTTGACCAAAATCAGATTATTCTCTGCGTCCACGCGGACCACCTCGAGATTCTGAACCGTGACCTGCTTGCCGCCCATACGTCCCGGCATCTTCTTTCCCTTGAAGACTCTGCTCGGATCGGATGCAGCGCCATTGGAGCCTGCGTGGCGATGGTATTTGGAGCCATGCGTCATCGGCCCTCTGTGCTGGCCGTGTCTCTTGATCGCGCCCTGGAAGCCCTTGCCCTTGGAGATTGCCGTCGCGTCAACCTTATCGCCCGCGGCGAAGATGTCCGCCTTGATCTCCTGCGCTACCTCGTAGCTCTCGGCATCCTCAAACTTGAACTCTCTGACATATCTCTTGTAGGAGACGCCCGCCTTGTCGAACGCACCCTTCTGCGGCTTCGCCACAAGCTTCTCTCTCTTGTCTACAAAGCCAACCTGCACTGCACTGTAACCGTCGTTCTCCACCGTCTTGACCTGCGTAACCACACACGGGCCGGCCTGAAGAACCGTTACCGGAGTGAGCACTCCGTCGTCGCTGAAGATCTGGGTCATTCCGACCTTTGTTGCCAAAATTGCTTTCTTCATTCCTTTACCTCCTGTCTTTCTACAGCGGATCGCCATTTGGCGATCATCCTAGTCAACAGAGCCTGATATAAGTGGAACTATCGTTGCTTCTATATCAACCTGAGTAGGATTTGCTTCGTAATCTGTGATGCTTACTTCTGCTTCATCTTGATGTCGATGTAGACACCAGCCGGCATTTCCAGTCTGGACAGCGCATCCACCGTCTTCTGGGTCGGCGTAATGATATCAATCAGTCTCTTGTGGGTCCTCTGCTCGAACTGCTCTCTGGAATCCTTGTCCTTGTGTACGGCGCGGAGAATGGTAACAACCTCTCTCTTCGTCGGAAGCGGTACCGGGCCGCTCACCTGAGATCCGTTCTTCTTGACCGTTTCGATGATCTTCTTCGCAGACGCGTCCACCAGCTGATGATCGTACGCCTTCAATGTGATTCTCATTACCTGACTTGCCATAAAAAAAGTCGCCTCCTTTTCGCACTCTGTTTCAGTACGACAAGCGGTGACTGTACACTCTCCCGTGTGTGTCCTCGTCCCACACGGTGCCCGAAAACTCCCGGACCATTAAAATTTTGTACAGTGACTTGTCGCCAGTTTCGATAACTTGACATTCGCTCCACGGAAAACCCACAGTGACGGGCACTGCAGCAACCTCACGCTTCTCAGCTATCATGTCACAGCTTTGCCATTATACAGGAAAAACCCGGCAAATGCAAGTATATTTGCCGGGTTTCTGGAAAAATAAATTGTATTTTTTTTAATACAAAGTCATGCGGCTGTCGGCAAACACAGGGCAGAGGAACATTTATATTCCGTCTGGACTGTGGATGACGGTAGATATGTGACGCAGTCACAAAGCGAGGAAATGCGGAACGCATTTTCGAGCCTGCTGCGTGATGCTACTCCCGCGCGAACATCCCGTCCCGCGCGAGCACCACAAGCGCAACCAGTACCAGCAACACGCCCGCCGCATTCATCCCTGTCATACGCTCCCGGAGCACAAACACTCCGATCAGCGTTGCCACCACGGGCTCGACCGTCGCCATAATCGAGGCACGACTGGTCTCCACATAACGCAACCCCAACGTGTAAAGGATATAAGGAAGTGCGGTCGTCACAATCCCATAAGCAATACTGTACAACAAATTTCCCGGCTGCTTCACCGCAAATCCCAGAATCGGTGCCCAATCTGTAAGCGGCAACGCGCCTACAAATGTAAACACAAAGGTGTAAAACGTCACAGACAGCGGATGATACCCTCGCTCCAATGCAAAGCGGCTGAAAATCGAGTACAGCGCGTACCCAAAGCCACTGCCGAGTCCGGTCAAAATGCCGAGAGCACTCACGGCATGCGCACCCTCCAGCACTCCCGTCACAAGCACACAACCCGCAAACGCCAACAAAAGTGCCAGCAGCTTTCGTCGCGTCATCGCCTCTTTAAATAGAAAAAAGGACAACACCGTCACGATCACCGGAGCTGTATAGAGCAAGATTGCCGCGACCGACAGTGAAGTCAGCAGGATCGTCTGATTATAACAATACCCGAAAAACAACAGGCTGCAGACGCCGGTTCCAAAAAAACACCAGAGATCTCGCAGTCGAACACGCAGGAGCTCTCTATTATATATAGGAAGGAAAATTCCAAGCGCAGCCACGGCCACCACTGCACGGAGCGCCAGTATCTGCATCGAGCCCAACCCTTCCGCAGAAAAGCGCCGCACCCACAGCCCCATGCTACCCCACATGCAGCCGGCCGCGACCACTGCCGCTCCTGCCGCGGAACCACGCATATTTTCTGCTCCTTCCGACTCCCGCCGTCCGTGCATTTCCGAATCCCTCCATCCGCTTCCAAAGACATTGCCGCGCGCTCCGAATCCGGCGCCCGCAGTTCTGATATACCCGCAGGGATATTCGGCAAACCCGCTTCGCCCCGCATGGCACAGCGGTATTTTACTACTGTACTTTCGCTTTGTCCATCATTTTTCTTGTTGCCGTTTTCCTTTTGGAAACGCCACAAAAAGAAATCCCCCGTATGCGCAGGGGATTTCCCGATTCTTGCTTTTTGTTTCCGTCAGACTTTGTTTCCGTCAGTTCAGCTTCGCGGTTCTCTTATTTTGCCTTTGCCGACTTGACCTTTGACTCCTTAGAGTACACATATGCTCCCAGTTCGCCCGTCTTGTACGCGCAAACCTTGTAGTAATATGTCTTGCCCTTCTGCGTAGTCTTGTCGATATAAGATACCTTCTTGGCGCCGGTGACACGGCCTACCGGAACAAAGCCTGTCTTCTTCTTCGTGGAGCGATATACCACATATCCCTTTGCTCCCTTGACTTTCTTCCAGCTCACCTTCACCTGACCCGCTGAGGCCTTTGCCTTTACCTTAGCCGGAGTCTTGACAGTTGTCTTGGATACGATAGCCGAAGCTGCAGCACTGCCGCCGCTTATTGCCTTACCGATGGAATCGTAGTAAGCGCTGTTGTCCACGCTGACATACTTATCGCCATAGCGGTGCGCCACCACGTAATAATAATACTGTACGCCTGCCTGAGGCCCTTCATACACCGTGTTCTCAACACCGTTCGTCGTATAGACAATCGGACGATCAATCAAAGTGTTGCCTGTCAGCTTTTCATCATCCAGGTCTCTGTAACCGCACATCATCGAAGCGTCTTCCACATAGTAAGGTACCGGATCCGAACTATAATAGATGTAACACTTCTTGTCTTCGTCATAAACACTGAACGAAGATTTTGTCCGATGAACCGAATAATAGTCTGCTCCTTTGACCTTCTTCCATGTGATCTTGATGCTGCCGTCCTTCTGTGCAACTGCTTTGACGTTCGTCGGGGTCTTCAGATACGGGCGAGCGGTATAAGTAGCCTCATTTGAGTACTCATTTCCTTTGTAAGCCCGGATTCTGTACTGGATTCCATCGTAATCCTTTGATGCCGGCAGCGTATAGGATGTCTTCTTTGCCTTCTTGATCGTCTTAACAGTGCTCCACTTTTTGGTCTCATTATCCATTTTCTCAATCAGATAACCCTTTGCCGAGTATACCGGCGTCCAGATCAGTTTCGTCTTACCGTTCTTTGCACTCATCTGCGCACTTATAATTCTGAAACCTGTCATGGACAAGTCTGCTTCCGCAGTATCAACCACATAGTATTTCACCTTGTTGATCGTCTTGTACGCACGCACCTCATACGAATAAGTTGCGCCGCTTGTCAGCTTTTTATCCGTGTAAGACTTTGTTGAACCATTGGTGATCGTCTTGAGCAACTGCTTACCCTCATAAGAATCGCTGTCATAACCACCATTACTCAAGCTGGATGCCCAAGATGTCACAGTATCCCTATAAATCTCGTAACCCTCCGCACCGGCAACCTTATCCCAGGAGAGTTTCACAGAAGTCTTGCTCGCGGCTTTTGCCTCCAAGTTCATAGCATTGCCCCAAGTCATCGTGTCGAGATACACATAGCTGCCGTATACATATTTCTTCTTTGCTTTTTTCGCCTTGCTGTTATAGTAATACGGTCTCACACGATAGGAATACTTCGTCTGCGCCTTCAAACCGCCGTCCAGGAAATCATTGTCCGTCGTGTAAGCGAGCGTCTTCCACTTGCTGCCATCTTTACGCTCAATCTGGTAGCCGCTCAGATAATCTTCCTCATTCTCATCGCTCATGTGGATACGGAGGCTGGTTGCTGTAAGCGCATAGCAGCTGAGAGTAACATCCACCACCTTCGGTTTAATCGTAAGGCTCGCCCATGCACCATACTTCAGCGCCGGCTTATTGAACGTATCAGCCATACTGCTTACCGCGCGTGCGCGTACATAGTAAGTAACGCCCGGCGTCAAGTCTTCTTCATCAGCATAAACCGTTATTTCATTATTTGGATCTGCCTGGAATGTTTCCAGATATCCATCGACACCATCCTTCACGAAATTCTTGGAATCCGAAATCTGAAATTCAACAGTCTCATCCTTGCGAAGTTTATTCTTGTAAGTAAATACATAGTTGCCAGACTCAATCTTATAGCTAAAGCCAGTAAGGTCGGATGCCTTGATGTTCAGAGTCACAGTTACTTCATTAGACGGTGCTCCGTAAACCTTCTTCCCTTCCTTGTTGTATACATAAGCACGCACCCTCACATAGTTCGTACCCTCTGACAACAAACTTTTGTTAAGAGTAAGATTATCCTCTGCTGCGAAATGCCAGTCCGCCTCAGCATGAGTTGCCTTATTCGTATACTCAAGTTCGAAATAATCGCCCTTGAGCTGCTCCAGCACCGCGTTAAAAGTAAACTTGAACGAGTCAGATGATTCCTGATCCACCTTCAGATTCGCACCAGAAAGATCCTTCGGCACAAGTTCTGCATCCGTAGTGAACGACACCGCATTCGGTACAGGATTCAGATTTGCCGTCTCAAGATCGGTCGGCTCCTTGACGCCATTATAAGCGCGCACATAGTACACTGTGCCGGCTTTCTCAAATTCACTCTTAGGTATGCAAAGCTTGAAGCCACCCGTTGTATCTGCTTTATTCCATACAGGCTTGTCGTCAAAGTTCGGATACTCCGAAATCTGATAATATACCTTTCCCCTTGCCGGATCAGCTGTATATGTAAAGTAGTAAAAATCACCCTCTCTTCCGAGGCGGTTTCCGTTGCTATCATATAAATACATCGTCAAAGTTGCATCGGCCTTCTGCACAAGCGCAAGATCCGTAATCGGAGAAAGAGCGCTCACACTATAGGAAACCTCGTTAGACCACTGACCTTCCACTCTCTTGGTGTAATCAAACTCCTTATCTGTCGCGTTCCACTCACCATATTCCCTAAACGCACGCACCTGAACCGTATAGGTTTTACCCGGATCATACGCAGTCAGGAACGCCTTAGTGGTCGGATCCATAACTCTCGATGAGGATACGCCTACCGTACCATAATCATACGTATTCAACTCGCTGAATCTGGACACATATGCATATGCCTCTGTGGAGTTTACAGAATCATATACCGGCGTATAAGTGTACGTACCATCTGCATTCTTCTTTACGTCAACTTCCGAAAGGTACTCTCGCCCATCACACTTAACAAGGAATTCATAACCATCTGCATTGTCTACTTTGCTCCAAGAGAGCTTTGCACTATTCCCTACACTATTCTCATTTTCTTTCTGAATAGACAGAACAGACGCACCAAGAGGCGTATTGTCTCCATCAATTGTGCTGACCGAATATACTACTTCTGCAGACCAGTCGCCTGAAAGATTGTCACTTACCTGCTTTGTCGAATCCTTCTCATCTGGCACCATAACAGAATAATAACTATTTCGTCCACGTATTCTGATTGTGTAGGTATTTCCCGGAGTAGGAGTAGTTATAAGATTACTCATGCTAATGCTTGTGCGATAGTTGTAGTTATTGTACTCAGGATATTTCACCGTACTAACCACTGCGCCGCTTGCATCTTTCTCAACTACTTCAATCTGGTATCCCGTTGCATGATCCGCTTTGTTCCAGATCAGCTCGTCGTCATCTGTCCCTTCTTTATCCTCCAGAATCACACCGGTAATCTGTGCCGGCTTCATTTGTGCTGGGTCGATCGTAATCGGATCAGACCATTCGCCACGCACATATTTTGAAGAATCAGTTTCTTTATTCTGCTGCACGGCACGAACCCGGAACGTATAGGAAGTCCCTACATTATAAGGATGAATATATTTATTGTCGGCATCCTTCGCAAATCTATCATATATGTCGCTCTCACCTTCGCCCAAGGTAAAATAGTGAGAACCGTCACTGGCCGTCTGATACTTTCCGTTTTCTACCATGTAAATACTAGTATTTTTGGATATGGTATATCTTGTCGTATTCCCTAAATTAATTGGCGTCGCAACATAAGCCTGAGAAACCCCCGACTGGCTCCAGTCATAATAATTATAATATACAGCGCCTGTAGCATCTGTAAGCATCATTTCATAATACTGTGTGCCCGGAACCTTATCCCAAACAAGAGATGCCTGATAATCATCAACATCTGCCCTAAGCGCTACTTTCCCAAGAGATGATGCTGTCTCCGCTGTTTTCACTGTGTAGGCTACCGGCGCAGACCACTCACCACGCTGCACCACTCCATCCGGATCCTCGTTGACTCCACGCACATAAATATTGTAGGTAAGCCCCTCTCTGAATGCATAATCATATCGTAAACTGCCATCAATCATGTCTTGGTATACATTCCACACACTGCCCGTCAATGTGTAGCCACAAAGAGAGTTATTCTTCACATTCCACTGCTTGTAAGCTTCTCCGCAATTGTCTTCAGCCTCAGCTTCCGTCATAGTAGTATTCAAAGTATCAGTAGAATAATCATACGATGGATAATTATCAAAATATGTAACCGTCTGTCCATTGACACTCCGCTCAACCTTCATCTCAAATCTGTCTGGATCATCATCTGCATTGAACGTCAGCACACCATTTTCATCAACGTTCACTTCAGCAACTTTAAGCGGCTTCTCCAGCGCCGGAGTTGTATAAGCACAAGGACCAACCCAGTCAGTCTTCATACTCTTATTTACATAGCCGATGCCTTCGTCGTCTCCCTCGTCATAAACACGAACAATCGCACGTACACTCACGGAATAAGCAACCCCGGATGCGTTAAACGCTCTCAGAGAGTGACCATTTTTATTGTAATACCACTCTGTACCTGCTTCATCATTATATGCATATGCAGACAGAGAATTCAAATCGATTTCTACTTTTTGCGTATACTGCTGATCGCCGCATAATTGACGATAATCGTAGTCATCTTCAAAGTAAGCATAACTGCCATCATAAGAATAATACCAACGGGTTGAATCTGTAATCTTGACCTCATAACGCTCAATATAAGCCTTATCCATACCCGCAAATGGCGTGCCAACCACATCGAACACGAGCTTGCCCTTGTCATTCTCGTTCTCGCCCTTTTCGATATTCAGGTTAGTTATCTGGACATTGTGGACATTGGCAGTCACCTCTTCCGGTTCATAAGCTACCGGCGCAATCTCATTTGCCGCGATCGGCGCAACCTCGCTCGCATCCGCCGCCACGTCCGCCGGCACCTCTTCGGAGCCAATCTGCTCAACTCCCTCAACCTGCACTGCCACCGGTTCCGACGCTGCAATCTGCTGCACCGTCTCCGTTGCACCTGTGTCTGCTCCTTCCGCGTCGTCAATGGCCTCTTCGATCACGAGCGGTTCGTCGATAATCTCTTCTTCCGCAAATGCGAGATTTGCCGGAACAGAAGAAACCGTCATCGCCGCTGCCACCGCGAAAGCCAGTGAGCGCTTTAGAAAATTCCTCTTCATGTTACTCTTTCCTCCTTATAGAAATAAAGATATTGTAATGCTTGCTCCCACACCATTCGCTATCCTGTCTGCCATCTGTCTCCTCGTTTGTAAGTCTAGCCCGAAATTCTAGTCTAATATATCGTCCAGAAGTCCAGCTTGGTATAATATGCTTATACGGCATGCATAATATACGAATATGCAAAGTATAACATTACATAGCAGTATTCTACTCTCCTGCTATTATTTTGTAAATCCCTTTTTTCACATTTTTTCGCTAATTTTCTGTCATTTTTGCCCCCCCCCAGAAATGCAAACTCGTAATTTTGCATTTCTAATCCATCGTTCCCCCAACAAAGCGATAAAAAATTTATTCAATATGCTCAGTAAAATTTGAAATTTCTTTTTGCATATACGTTGTTTTACAGATACGTATTCTGGCCACCATCGTCTTGAATATATTTCACAAGAATTTTGTATATCCATACTGGCGCAAATCAGAAAATATGTTATAATCGTTTCAAGGAACTACGGCAGCTGTCTACAAAAGGGGGAATCGACATGGCGAGCTGGAACCTGTCGTTCGACTATGCATCAGTATTTTTTCTATTATTGATCCTCGTCTGCTTTTTCAGCGAGAAGATGGTACCCCTGCGCAGTCACAGGGCTTTCCTTGTGTTGCTCATCAACGACCTCTTGTCAGCGACCCTCGAGATCATCGCGACGTGGATGATTCGCAATATAGAAGTCGTCGGCTACAATGGCGTTTTCTTTGCGCTCACACTGTCAAACCTCGCGGTCAACATCACATGCATCACCTTTACATTCTACATTTTGCAGCTGGCCCACATCGATATCTTGAAAAGTAAGATTCAACATTCTCTCTTCATCGGCGCAATCACGATCGAAGTCATTGTTCTTGCCATCAACTATTTCTCACACTGGGCGTTCACGCTTGAAGACGGAGTATACCGGGTCTCTTATGCGTCGCTGATCCTGTACACCATCGATGCGATCATGTTCCTGGTATGCCTCGTCACAATCGTTCGTTTTCGGAGGAATTTTCAGTTTCTGCGGGTCGTACCCCTTCTTTTCACCCTGGTCTTTTGTATCATTATGGCGGCAATCCAACTGACGGCCTATGTGCCGATGCTGCATCTCATGATCACTGCAGTCTGCCTGATCATGTTTCATTACCAACAGAACGCCGGGACTGTGACAGATATGGTGACTAAGCAGTTCAACCGCCGCTTCCTGAGAGAGTATTTATATGGAAAGTTCTCGGATGGCAAGCCTTTCGGCGTTATCTCCGTAGCGATGGACGATTTCAAATTCATCAACAGAACCTATGGCGCGGAGACGGGCGACTCCCTTCTGTTTCAGGTGGGTAAATATCTAAACACGGTCCGATCCTCCGGCATCGTGTTCCGGCTCGGCTCCGACCAGTTCTATCTCGTCGTCGACAAGCGAGTCAGCCAGCTTCCTTTTATCGCCGAAGAGATTCAGAACCGTTTTCACCAACCCTGGATCACGGAGGCCGGCAATTCGATCATGATGTCGGCGTCTCTCTGTTATATCGAGTGTCCGAAGGACGCTGACTCCTACGATTCCATGATCGATACCATGGACTACTCCGTCAGCTTCGCAAAGAAAGGCAAAAAGGGCGGCATCACCTATGTCGGCGATTTGGATCTCTCCAAGCTCCGACAGGAGAAACGAATCGAGAAAGCAATCAAGCTCGCGATGGATCGCGATGAACTGATGGTATACTACCAGCCGATTTTTTCTGTTGAGCAAGGTGTCTACAATTCCGCAGAAGCGCTTGTGCGATTGAACGACGGGGAACTCGGTTGGATCTCGCCGGAGGATTTCATCCCGATTGCAGAAAAGACTGGCATGATCGTCGAGATGGGCGAAATGATCCTCACAAAGGTTTGCCGGTTCATTCGGGATTTCCACCTCTCGGATACGACGATACAGTACATAGAAGTAAATATCAGCCCCATACAGCTGAGGCAGCCTGGATTCTCCGAGAAATTCAAGCGAATTCTCGAGGACTACAACGTCAGGCCACAGCAGATCAACATTGAAATCACAGAGATGACCACAATCAACTCCTCCATGATCGTCCAGCAGAACATTCAGAATCTGGTTGAATTTGGCATTACCTTCTCGCTCGACGATTATGGTTCGGGGAATGCGAATATCGACTACATCAATCACATGCCGTTTAAGCTGATCAAAATCGACAAATATATTATCTGGGATTCCTTCAAGAGCCGAAAGGCCGGGATCACACTCTCTTATACGATCGGCATGCTGAATGCGCTCGAACTGTGCATCGTGGCGGAGGGTGTCGAGACCGAGGAAATGCGCGAGCATCTTACGAAGGTCGGCTGCCACTACTTACAGGGCTGGTACTACTCTAAGGCAGTACCGGATCATGAATTTATCCAGCTCGTGGCTGCGCAGTAAAGCTGCGCAGTAAATTTGTGTTTAGTTCACTAAAGACACAGCACAGCCCGGCAGAGGGGCTTGCTGTGTCAGGGGCAGATCATTGAGGGCACGCAGCGGTACATAAGTTCGCTCACGCTCACCAAGCACCGG
>CANQEB010000033.1 GCA_947594085.1 uncultured Lachnospiraceae bacterium
CCTTGAGGCGCGGCCAAGTAGGGCGGGCTTAGAGCCCGCGTCCCGAGCCACCCGTTTTACGGGTGGGGGCGACTCGCAAAAAGTGTTGAATAAAGTGTTGAATAAGTGGCTAAAAAATGGCCAAAAAGTGGCCAAAAAGTGGCGAAAAAGTGACCGGACATATGATTGGAAGGTGTTTAATAAGCGTTGAATAAAGTGTTGAATAAAGTGTTGAATAAAGTGCCCAAAAAGGGTATACTATGATCAGGAGGTGTCCGGAATGAATATCGGTATGGAAACTGAGCTGATCGAATTCAAAAGGTCGACGGGGGAATTGAAAGAAGGGATAATTTCTCTGGCTTCAATGTTGAATAAAAACGGAAAGGCCGTGTTGTATTTTGGGATACGGAACGATGGGGAAGTGATCGGACAACAGATTGGGGATCGCACGATGCGCGAGGTTTCGCAAGGCATAGCAAACGCAATCAAGCCTCAGATTATTCCGGAGATCATTATGGAATTGTGCGATAATAAAAATATTATAAAGGTTACGGCAGAAGGGGATGAAAAACCTTATTCCGCGTATGGAAAATATTACATGAGATCTGCGGATGAAGACAGGGAGATCACTCCGCAGCAACTGCGCAATCTGATGCTGAGCGCGTCCGACTCGATTATCAATATTGAAGCGAACAATCAGGAGCTGACGTTTGAACAGTTGAAAACTTTGTATGCCGGCAGGGATATGACACTTCGCGAAAATACTTATAAGCAGAATCTGAACCTTTTGACGCGCAATGGAAGCTACAATCTGATGGCAAGTCTGCTGTCAGACGCGAACAGTTATTCTATTAAAGTGGCGGTGTTTCGGGGAACGGACAAGATCGATCTGATCCGAAGAAACGAGTACGGGTATCGTTGTATGTTAGTGGCGGCAAAACAGGTGCTTGACTATATGGAAGCTTTGAATGAGACAGAGGTAGATGTTGGAGGCAGCTTGAGAAAAGAACAAAAACTGTTTGACTTTGCCTGTTTCCGTGAGGCATGGTTGAATGCGTGCCTGCATAATCGATGGTCAAGACAGACGCCGCCTGCCGTATATCTGTTCGAGAACCGTATCGAGATTGTTTCTGTCGGAGGATTGCCGGACGGACTAACTTTGGAAGAATTCTATGAGGGAAAAAGCAAGCCGGTGAATCTTGAATTACAACAGATTATGGTTCAACTGGATTATATTGAACAGACCGGTCATGGAGTGCCGCTGATCGTGGCACGCTACGGAAGAGAAGTATTTGATATCACAGAGAATTTTATTACCGTTACAATACCGCTGAACAGACGAGGAAAAAGTTCTGCGGCAAAGAAAGATATGAGACATCTGGACGATATGGATAAGAAAATAGTCGTTCTGATGGAGAGAAACAGCAATATTCGAGTGAATGAGATTAGTGAAAAGACCGGATTGGGGACAACGGCGATTACAAAGCGAATACGCAGGCTGAAAGAAATGGATATAGTTACCAGAGAAGGATCCAAACGGAACGGTCATTGGATCGTAAGACATTAAATTCGAGAGGAATGAAAAGAAGATGAAGATCCTGATTATCTGCAGCGCAAGGACATCGATGAAATGGGAAAAGTGTTACCATTCCGCAGGTTTTGACAAGGCACTTCGGCAGGAACGCTCTTGCGGCATAGAAAGGATTCAATGCAAACAGGGAGGGACGGGTGGCCGTCCGGTCTATGTGAGCACGCACAAGAGCGCGCAGCAGACGGCTGAAAAGCTTTTTTCCGGGGCGGAGTTAAGAAAAGAGGCGCTTCTGGATGAGATTCCGATGCGCTCCTACAAGGACACGGCCAAGGGAGAGGAATTACCGCTCTGGCGATGGCGCTTTATGGCGAAGCAACAGTGGCGGCGCGGAAACGAGCGTCAGCCGGAAAGCAGACAGCAGAGCATTGACCGCGCCGAGAAGTTGATCGCTTTGCTGGAGGAACAGGGGCAGGATTGTATTCTGGTCAGCCACCCGAACTTTATCAAGATTTTGCGGAAACGTTTCCGCAGGCGTGGCTGTCTGGTCAGCGGATCGGGGAATTTCGTGATTTCGCCGTTGGACCGGCTTCTCGTCACACGCCCGGAGATGCACTGCGGCGGCTGCGGACACAACTGCCTGCTGTCGAATCCGGGCTGTCAGATCGGACAGGACGCGGCAAGGCGGCGGAAGAAGAAATAGTAGAGATATTCTGCCCTTTGGGTGCGCTCCTTTTTAAACATAGGAAGTCAGCTTTTTGCAATTTCTTGCGAAACGGAGAGAAATAACATATAATGAAATTATATGCTGAGAGAACAAGGTGGTACGGCATGGTAGTTGCACATTATAAACTTTGAGATATGTTAGATGAATGCCACATGAGCGTGGCCAAACTAAGAAAAGTGTGTGGTATCGAGTTTAATATGATGACTAAATTACGTCGTGACAAACTGGTTATGACGACTGTTCTTGGCAGGATTTGTGCTACGGTTGGATGCAATTTTGGTGAAATTATGGACTATGTGTCAAGTTGGGAGGCGGATATATGGTGTCTCAAACCGCGTCTTTACTGAAAATATCAGAACTCGCGCAGGGTATTGATGTATTGGAAGAATCTGTCCGCTTCTTGGATAGGACACTTTTGAATATTTTGTTATATGATCGCACGACAAGAAGAAATATATTATGGGCAACAACAGACTATGTATCTTACGGATCTGCGTTTGATGAGTTTTGTGAAATCAAGCCGGAACTTATTACGGGAAAATACGCGACACTGATTCAACCTCGTATCACAAAATCGCAATTTATGCGTCTTGGTAGAACGAGAGACAAAGCAGAGGTATTCACTCCCTCTTGGATTTGTAACAAACAGAATAACTTGATAGATCGCCAGTGGTTTGGCCGAGAAGATGTTTTTAACGTCGAAAAAGGAAATTCGTGGACAGCGACGGTCGGACCGATTTCGTTTGAAGGATGTAAAAAAGGTTGGCAAAAATATGTTGATGCGCAACGTCTGGAAATAACTTGTGGGGAGGCTCCGTATCTTGTAAGCCGTTATGATACAGTTACGGGTGAAATGATTCCTCTTAATCAGCGAATTGGATTGCTTGACCGCAAAATGCGTGTTGTAAGGGAAAATACAGACACCGCTGAAGAATGGCTTGATTGGGCACAGAGGGCTTATGAAAGCATTTACGGCTTTGAATATCAAGGGGATAATCTTTTGTTGGCGCGGGAAAATCTGCTTTATTCTTACATAGAATATTATTATGAGCGATTTTATCAAATGCCTGGGATTCTGCTTTTAAGGAAGATAGCCAGAATCATCTCATGGAATATTTGGCAGATGGATGGCCTGAAATGTGTAGTTCCAGGCAGTTGTATACCGGAAGAAAATCAGCAGCTTACACTATTTGATTATTTTGGAGATAAAGGATTCCATATAGATGGAAATTCTAATCAATGTCCTGGCTGTGCAAGAGGGGATATTTATAGACATACAGGATGCTACTGTAGAATTATGGACTGGCGCTCAAAACGAAGTAGAACATTTCTGTCAATGATGAAGGGAGGAAAACCATGAATCATGACGTATATGCGGGAACGGTACAATACAATTTAATATACATATTTGAGATTCCAGATGACGCTCACAGAGGTTATCTGAAAATCGGTGAGCATCATTTTGACAGCGCTTCCAGCTACAAGCAACTTCCGCCGAACTGTGATGAGCTAAATAACCAGGCCAAACTTCGCATTGATCAATATACGAGGACTGCACTCATCCGTTATAATCTTCTGTATACGGAATTGGCACGTGTTCAAGTTCGACTCACTGATGGAACAGTGGAGAGTCGGTCATTTAGCGATCATGATGTGCATGAAGTGCTTGACCGTTCCGGTTTCGATGTACACAAATTCTATGATACAGATAAGGATAGTGAATGGTATAAAGTTGACTTATATACAGCTATAGCTGCAATTACCGCAGTCAAAGACGGGCGAAACACATTGACTGCTACGGAGATGACCAGGCAGTTACCAGATTCTGTATTCAGTGAATCTATAGAACCTTATAATGCTAAAATTGGTGTTATCGAGTTACGTGAAGAGCAAAAAAGATGTGTGAATAAAACGAAAAGCGCATTTTTGCATGGGGATCGTATGCTTTGGGACTGCAAAATGCGTTTTGGCAAGACTGTGACAGCATATGCGCTTGTTAAGAAAATGAATTTTCAAAAGGTTCTTGTCGTTACGCACCGCCCTGCTGTGGTGGATGGATGGCGGTCGGATTTTAAACTAATGTTTGACGATGAGCGTGTGTTTGTTACAAAGGCAAATATTATGGCAGGTGACCGTTTCACCGATATGGATGCCAGTATAGACGCGGAGAATGACCGCTATTTGCAGAATCTTGCCCAAAGTGGAAAGTCTTTTGTGTATTTTGCGTCCATGCAGGATTTACGTGGTTCCGCCCTTGTCAGAGGCAAATTCAATAAGAATAGAGCCGTGTTCGCTATGGACTGGGATATTATCATTTATGACGAGGCCCATGAAGGAACACAGACGGAACGCGGCCTTGCCGTACAGGAATTATTGGAAAAGCCAAAGGATGGTAAAAATCCTAAAAAGGTACTTCAACTCTCAGGAACACCCTATAATCTCCTGAATCAGTATAGCGACGACAATGTATTTCAGTGGGATTATGTTATGGAACAGCAGGCAAAGTATAGGTGGGAGAATCAGCATCCTGGTGATCACAATCCCTATGCGGATCTGCCGGAGTTGCGCATTTGTACTTTTGATCTGCGGAAAAAACTGGTTGGATCTTATCGCTATGAAGATGAAAATATTGCATTTAACTTCCGCGAATTTTTCCGTACATGGACAGGTGATCCAAAACGAGATTTTCGTGTATTGCCTGCTGGTGTAAAAATTGGTGATTTTGTCCATGCGGAAGATGTATGGGCATTTCTCGATTTGATTTCTAACGAGAGCAAAGACAGTAATTATCCTTTTTCCACGCAGGAATATCGGGATATGTTTCGTCATACATTCTGGATTCTTCCGGGTATAAAGGAGGCAAAAGCATTCAGTTCTATGTTGAGAAGACATCCCGGCTTTGAGGGATATGAGGTTGTCAACGTAGCCGGTGAAGGAGATGTGGAGAAACCCTACGATGACGCATTAGCAGAAGTGCGTGAGGCAATCAAGAATCACGACCGTACAATTACCCTTTCCTGTGGTAAGCTTACCACTGGTGTCACTGTTAAAGAGTGGACAGGCGTAATGCTCCTGTCTGGTTCATCTAGCACTGGTGCGGCTGGTTATATGCAGACAATTTTTCGTGTCCAGTCTGCAGGCAGCATTGACGGTAAGCAAAAGATGGTCTGTTATGCTTTTGATTTTGCCCCAGATCGTGCGTTAAAGGTGTTGGCGGAGGTACACAGCCTAAAGAAATCCGCCGTTGGAACAGATGATGCGGGACGAGTAGCGCTAGGTGAGTTCTTGAATTTTTGCCCAGTGTTGGCGGAGGCTGATACCGGTATGGAGCCTTACGACGTATCAAAGATGATGCGCCAGCTCAAGAAGATTACCGTTGACGCTGCAATTAAAAGCGGTTTTGATGATGATAGTATTTATAAGGTTGATGCCGGGATTGTGATGGATAAGGAAAGGCTGAATCTGGTCGATATCTTGAAAAAACGTTTAACCCCACAGAAGAAAGAGAAGAAACAGTCCAAAGTCGATGTGAATCGACAGGGATTATCTCCAGAGGAATATAAAAAGGCACAGGATGCTAAGCGAAAGCCCAAAAGGGAGCGCACTCCGGAGGAGCAGGCTGCGCTGGATAAAGAGAAAGAGATGAAAAAGCAACAACAGGGGCTCTTTGATCTGCTTCGCAATGTTTCCATCCGGTTACCGCTATTGATTTTCGGTACTGCCGCTGATTTTGATGAATCAATCCGTTTAGCGGAATTTGTGGACAAGATAGATGCAGCCTCTTGGCAGGAATTTATGCCGAAAGAAGTGGATAAGGAACTGTTTCTGAAATTGCTGGTCTTTTACGATGAAGATGTGATCGAAGGAGCAGGCATGCGTATTCGCCGCATGGCGAAAGCAGCAGATGAGCTGATGCCCACGCGTCGTGTGATAAAGATTGCCGAAATATTCACATATTTTAAGAACCCTGCAAAGGAGACAGTACTTACTCCATGGCGTGTGGTGAATATGCACATGGGCGATACGATAGGCGGTTATAATTTCTATAAAGAGGGCTATCCCATGCAGGATGGACTACTGGAGGAGCCGCGTTTAGTTGAACAAGGTGAGGTTACAAGCGATCTGTTTTTGAATGATAAGATCCGGGTTCTGGAGATGAATTCTAAATCTGGTCTTTATCCATTGTATATGGCGTATAGTATCTATCGTATGATGCTCCCGAAGGATGAGGAGCAGATGACACTAGAGGAGGCACAGGTTTGGTGGCACCGGGCGCTTTGTGACCATCTGTTTGTGTTATGTCAAACTACTATGGCTGTGGCTATCACGAAACGTACATTAGCAGGCTATACGGGTGTGGAAGTCAATGCTATTTATATTCCTCGTTTGCTTGACCGTATGGAAGATAAACATCGCCTTGCGAGGAAACTGACAAATTCAGAAACGTGGAAGAAGGAGGGTGAGCGTTTGAAATTTGATGCAGTTGTAGGAAATCCGCCATATCAGCTAATGGGAGGTTCAGGCGGGACAAATGATGCGCCGATTTATCAGAATTTTGTGCAATTAGCTAAAGAATTAGACCCAACTTATATGTCATTTATTATGCCTTCTCGATGGTTTACTACAGGACGTGAGAATTTGATTGGAGGATTCCGCCGTGAAATGCTGACCGATAGAACTATCAGCAAAATGGTTGTTTATACGGATTCCCATGATATCTTTCCGTCAGTAGAAATCAAAGGTGGGCTTTGTTACTTCTTAATGGATTCAAAATATAGCGGTGACTGTAGATATGAGCTGATAGATGGCGATGTGCGAACTGTCGATATGCGTAATCTTGGCGACTTTGATATTCTTATCAGAAATGCAAGACTGGGAGAAATTGTAAAAAAGGTTATGTCTGGCGTTTCGAGCGAGAACGAAATGGTGGCATCTATTGTTTCATCTGACACTCCGTTTGGAATACCGACCAATCCTTTTGGTAGTGCGAAAATGCCTATCCCTGTTTACCGTGATGAATCTGATGAACATAATACGCGTCTTTACTATTTGGAAAAAATGGAACGCTCTATAGCGTATGTGAGCAAAACATCTATCACGAAAAATGCGCAGGATGTTGACAGGTATAAAGTACTAATTCCAAAAGCGGGGGGATCTGGCAATGACCCAATGGTCTTGGGCAAACCAATATGTGCTATGAATAATTCAGTTTGCTCACAAACTTTTTTGTATATTCCATTTGATAGTGAAGTAGAGGCGCTGAATTTTATTTCGTATTTACAGACGAAACTATTCCGTATTCTTGTGTCCGCTTGTAAGATTTCGCAGGACGCACCAAGTAAAACTTATCGCTTTGTTCCTATGCAGGATTTTTCTAGGCCATGGACGGATGCGGAATTGTATGCGAAGTATAATTTGACGGATGAGGAGATAACATTTATCGAGGCGACTATCAAGCCAATGGAGTGAAATAGTATGAGCGAAGTGAGAAACGAAGAATACTTTAAGCGGTATACTGGACTATATAATTTAATTTTAAAATCTTATGTTGACAAGTATTTATTAGAAGCGATTAAGATATATAATTACAATATGAAACAGGGGAAGGCTACCCTCACGAAAAATGGTTTTTATATACTTGATCATATTTGTGAGTTGATAAAGTGCGATCTTGCCTTAATTATATGGAAAATCTATATTGATAATAATCCAAAGGCCAACACTATTCAACATTTAAACACTTTTGTTCATAAAGAAGGCAAAGGTAAAAGAGTATCTATGAGTCTTGCACCACAATATGGCCTGATTTGTGATAATATAAAACAAGTGCGGAGTACATTTCTTGCACATGATGATTTACAGCAGAAAGGTAATCCCATAAAAATGGAAGATCTGTTTGATATTTTGGATGAATTGAGAGAAAAGTTTAATGTGTTATGTGATGAAATGATAGATGATAGAGTTCGCCCTATAACGAAAGGAGATGTAGGTGCTATCAGTTTGAAGTCTTTTATTAGTTTTCTTTCGATGATTCAAAATGATGCCGTTAAAATTCAAGACTGAAAAAATGTATGATCCTGCTTTTACAGTGTTCATTTTCGAATGCGTAATTATCTCCCATAGGGACTGTAGGATGTATTATACTGTTTGCACTGATTTTTATGAGGAGAAACAGGTGAATCGTATTACAGAAGTAACCAAACGGGATATTTATAATTTGTTTAAAAATGGACTAGAAATAGATGCCTTTTTTGAAACCAGAACAGTTTCATATCTATATTTTGGACAGCTTGAAGAAGTCGATTTCCTTAAAAGGCTATATGCATTGAAGGATATGCCAAGCTCAGATTTGAGATATAAAAATGCAGAACAAGATATAAGGCAGCATATAGATAATAACGATTATCCAAATTGTTGGGTTTTTGAAGATGAACGTTTTTTGTTGCAAAACGGTGATGATGAAACGTATTTGAAATTTCTATGTGAAATTTTTCACCCTGCTGTGAGATATGAAAAAGGTTATTGGAAAGATTTTTTAGAGAAAATTAATAGTTTATTGCGAAATGATGGATATGAGCTTTATCCGGCAGAAAAGCTTTCCAATCGTGATGTTTATAAATGGAGGATATTTCAACAAGAGGAAAGCACGTTGTTTGTTCCATTTTCTCAAAGGAATTCTAAAGCTATAAAAGAAAAAAAGATAGTATTGTCCATAAATAGAAAAGCTAGAAATCAGATTTATCAATTTCTGGAACGTTGTAATTTTGAATATCAGGCGACAAATGACACGGGCCTGAAATATTATACTAACGTAGCAGAAGATGTATTTTATGATATGAGACAGTTTTATATGCCAAAGTGCTTTAATAGCCAGAATGAATATGTAGAGACTAATGATTTGCGCGATTTTATATTTTTTAGTACACCATATTCTGTCTTAGATGCAATAGAGTTTTTTGCAAGGCATAGTATGCTAGAAGATTTTGAAGCTCAAATTAACACGATATTAAAGTTGAACGATATTACATTTCGATTTAGTAATGGTAAAATAGTTAATTCATTTGACGAACCCATAACGCGCAATTCAATAGATATGGTGGAAGAAGCTGGACTGAAAGAATTGCTACAGGAAGCATCTAAATATTATAATGCAAATAATATGCAAATTGCAGTAGAAAAACTTTGGGATGCATTTGAGAGATTAAAATCATATTATTGTTCTTTATCCATAGACAAGAAAGAATCTATAAATAGGATTATACAAGATATGGGAAATAGCCAGCAGGAATTTATAGAATTATTTGATAAAGAATTTCGGGAACTTACAATTTGGGGGAATAAGTTTAGGATTAGACATCATGAAACGACAAAGATTGATATTCAAGATAAAAGACATCTTGAATATTTTTATAAACGATGTCTGACGTTAATCACAACAGCAATTGAGTACTTAGAAGGAAGATTATAAATCTAAAATGCGTATATATGCCAAGATGATACAGACTCGGGAGGTGATGTAATTGATATACACAGATACAGAACTAAAAGAAAAAATATATGAACTGATTCATGATTTTGAAAATGAGATAGTTGAATTCAAGGAAGCAAATAATGATTATTCTTTTAAGGACATTGGTAAATATTTTTCGGCTTTGGGGAATGAAGCCAACATCAGAGGAAAGTCAGAAGCGTGGCTTGTGTTTGGAATAACCGATAAAGGTGAATTCAAAGGAACGGAATATCGCAGGAACGGAAATCTCCAATCGCTAAAAAAGGAAATCGCCAATGGGACAAATGAGAGGATGACATTTCTTGATATTTATGAGATTACTATAGAGAGGAGCAGGATTGTTGCCTTTCAGATTCCTCCGGCTATGCCTGGGATTCCGACGACGTGGAACGGGGCGGCGTGGGCACGAGAGCATGAGTCTTTGGTTCCGCTGCCTATGAATAAAGTTGACTTGATTCGCAGTCAGCTGGGCATGGATTGGTCGAAAGAGATTGTCAAAGATGCAACGATAGAGGATTTGGATCTAGAAGCCGTTGCATATGCAAGGAAAATGTTCTCTCAAAAGCAGGAGGATCGGAAGCAGGCAAAAGAGATTCTTTCCGGTTTGTCGGATATTGATGTACTTAACAAGGCGGGGATTTGCTTTAAAGGGAAAATAACCAGAACAGCGCTTTTGCTTTTGGGAAAGAAAGAGTCAGCATTTTATTTTGATGGCTTTACTCCAAGAATTACATGGACGCTGTATAATGCAGACAAGACGGTAAAAGCGTATGAACACTTTGACATGCCGTTTTTGCTGGCAGTGGATAAGGTGTATGCGAAAATCAGAAATGAGAAGTACAGATATATTGCAGAGCAACAGACTTTATTTCCGGAAGAAGTTCAGCAGTATGATACGGATCTTGTAAAAGAGGTAATCAATAATTGTATAGCTCATTCGGATTACAGACGTCATGGCAAAATTAATGTTGAGGAATTTGAAGATCATTTAGTATTTATCAACGAGGGCGCTTTCATACCGGAAACAATAGAGAAAGCTTTAGAGCCGGGTTACAAGCCGCCATATTATCGAAATGCGTTTCTGTGCAATGCGATGATGAATATGTATATGATAGATACAAACTCAATGGGAATACCGATGATATACAATATACAAAAGGAGAGATGCTTCCCGCTTCCATCTTATGATCTTGACGTCATGAACCGAGTCAGCGTCACTATATACGGGAGGGTTCTCGATAAAAATTACACGCGGCTGCTACATTCTAAGGGAGATATGGATCTGAGGACGGTATTTCTTTTGGATCAAGTTCAGAAAAGAAAGACTATTTCAAAAGACGATTATAGAATGCTGAAGAAAGCCGGACTGGTCGAAGGACGTTACCCAGCGTTATATGTGTCGTATAAAGTAGCTGAAGCTGTTGGGGACAAAGCTGGTTATATAAGAAACAGAGGACTTGAGGAAAAGATTTGTAAAGAGTTTATCATCTCAGCTCTTCAGAATGGTCCGCTGAAGAAAGCCGATATATTTGTGGCTATGAGACACGCATTCCCAGAGGTTCTTACAGAAGAAAAACAGTACAAAAAACTGTCAAATTTACTGCAGAAGATGAAAAAGGAAGGAACGATTGATGTGAAAGGCAGTACAGTTCATGCTGTGTGGTATTTGACTATGTCGATTTAGTCAACGAAATGAGATTTTAGTCAAAGATTAGTCAAAGATGAGACATAGTTAGTCAACGAGAAACTTGAAATTCAAAGGATTTTCGGGATTTTCGTTGACTAAAATTCAATATCCTTATTTTTAAAATTAGTCAAGAGTTTAGTTCTTGTGATGCAATCGAGCTGTATACTCTATTAGAAATGATAGGAAAATGTTTGGCTAAGTAAATTTGGGTGAGGTAATATCCTGCACTTTCTATCTTGCGTGATTAAAATGCTTGCCCCATATTTTTAAGGAGGATCCCTTCTTGAAAAATAATCTGATGAAATATCTCCGGGAATACGGGGACCGCAGCTTTCGCGAGATGCCGTTCTCCGAGGTGGACGCGCTGGTGCTGGCGTTGCTCGTCTATATGAAGTTTGACGGTATCGTGCCGGGATTCAACCGCGGTGCTTCGATGAGCTGGGAGGACATTAAGAAGAAAGCGGGCTGGGAGCATCTTTTTTCCGACCCGGTCTACGGCTCATCGTACCGGGAGGCGTTTTCGCTGATTTCGGGAGGTCGGCGCTTTGGACGGATTCGGGTTAACTATTTCGTCGAGTGGGTCGACGAGGAGCGGGAGGCTCAGTTCGCGGCGATCACATTCTTTCTGGGAGAGAGCAGCGTGTTTGTGGCGTTTCGCGGGACGGACGAACATCTGGTGGGCTGGAAAGAAGACTTTAATATGAGCTTCATGCGGCTGGTGCCGTCGCAGAAACGGGCACTGGATTATGTAAAAGGCGTCGCGCGCTATACGAGCGGGCGTATGATCGTGGGCGGACATTCCAAGGGCGGCAATCTGGCGGTCTACGCCGCTTCGTTTGTCCCGAAGGCAGTGCAGGAGCGGATTCGCCGTGTTTACAGCTTCGACGGCCCCGGACTATGGCGGCATTTTTATGAAACGCCGGGGTTTCTGCGGATTCGGGATCGGTACTGCAAGATCGTACCGGAGCAGTCCGTATTTGGGATGATGTTTTCGCACTACAAAGATTATCGCGTGGTAGCGGGATATAAGGGCGGCTTTGTCCAGCATGATCTGATGCAGTGGAAGATCCGCGGCTCACGGTTCTGGTATAAAAGACAGCTTCGAAAGAAGAGCAGCAGGCGAAACAGAAGATTTGACGAGTGGCTTCGTTCGCTCCCGGCAGGGCAGGCTGCGCTGTTCGTTGATACCTTGTATGAACTCATCCGCTCGACCAGAGCTGGGAATGTGTATGAGCTGCTTCAGCGGCCGGTCGCTTTGGTGCGGACAGTGATCAAAAAGTTTCGAAAGATGGAAAAAGAGAGAAGACGGCAGTTCTGGAAGATCCTCCGCGGGATGCTCCGGGCGATATTGTCGGGCAAAGCGCGGCAGAGTGCCGGAAGAAAAGGAAACGGGGAAATCAATAAAAGATGAGAGCGAAACAGCTTATGCGTTTTCCACCCAATCCTCCAGAGAGAGCTGCGGCACCCGGCTGAATTCGGACATATTGTGCGTGATGACAGTCAAATCTCTTGAAATGCCCTGCGCCGCGATTTGGATATCGTAAGGACCGATTATCGTGCCTTTCTGCGCAAGAAAAGCCCGGATCTGTCCGGCGGCTACGGCGTCCTGTTCGGTGAACGGAAGAATCGTGAATGCGGAAAGAAACATATGCATGCGAAATCTCGTCTGCTCCTTCCACATGCTTTTGGCGGCGCCGTATTCCAGTTCGCTCACTGTGATGGAAGAGACCGCGATCTCGTCCGGATGGATGCAGAACAGTTTCTGCGTCAGAGATGGGTATTTGTCTTTTAAAGCATAGATGCAGATATTTGTATCAAGAAGGTATTTCATAATTCCTCTCTTTCTGCTATATCATTGAAAGACGGCTGCGAGCGGTCTTCCATAAAATTGTCGGGAACCATGCCAATGCTCTCCCGGAGAGGAAACCATGGATCATCCGTTGGGAAAAGGACATATCCGTTTCCAAGCCTGCGGATATAGAATTCCTTTTGATCGGTGTGCGCTTCCTTGGGGATACGAATCGCCTGACTGTTTCCACTTTGGAATATTTTTGCCGTCAGCATATCAAAAGTCTCCCTTCTATATTTATGTATATACATATAGTATATACATGAGAAAGCGAAGTGTCAACAGGCATTTTATGGCTTATGCTGAATCCGATGTTTTTGCTGCGAATGGTTTTCTTATCATTTGTATGGGAAAGCGACAGAGCTGTCTCGAATTCCGGATAAAGATAGAATAGCATGCTCACAGAAATGTGTCAACGATAAAAAGTTGCAAACATATACTAAATAAAGGAGTGAAAATAGAAAATGGAACGTAAGAAAGGAAACGATACCATTAGACCTGAAACAGAACAGAAGACAGAAAACCTAAAGGAGCGCGATCCACTCACCTGGGAGGAGGTCAGCACGGAGCATCTCATACAGGACGAATGGATCGACTTCCGGCGGTCGGCATACCGTCTGCCGGATGGGAGTGTGTTTGAGCCGTATTATACGTACACCCGCAAGGATTATGTGGTGATCGTGGCCTCCGACACAGAAGGAAATTATCTGTGCGTCCGCCAGTTCCGGCAGGGGATTCGTGAAGTGACGACAGAGTTTCCGGCGGGCGGAATCGAGCGCAAGGACGGAAAAGAGTACGGCCCTGACGGCGGTGTCGCAGAAAACGCCCTCGCGGCGGCGAAACGCGAGCTGCAAGAAGAGACCGGCTATGAGTCTGACGAGTGGAGCTACCTGCTTTCGGTGCCGTCCCACGCGACGATCGCCGACGATTACGCCTATCTCTTTGTGGCGAAAAACTGCCGCAAGGTGTCCGGCCAGTCCCTGGACGAGACGGAATTTCTGAATGTGCAAAAGTGCACGGCGCAGGAGATTGAAGATATGATCGTAAAGGGAGAGTTCCCGCAGGCTGTCCACATCGCGGCCTGGCTGCTGGCGTGCAGAAGATGAGCGAAAATGTGTATATATTATAAAAGAGTTTATACGCCGCATACCGCGGAGCAACGAAAAATAACCGGCCACAAAACGTGACCGGTTATCTGTTTTACTTATGTTGTTCTGAGCAGACAGCCGCTTCTTACAGCTGTGGGCCGGCGGCTACTAGAGCCTTGCCGTGCTCGTTGCTCTCGTACTTCGCGAAGTTCTTGATGAAGCGCTGTGCCAGATCCTTTGCCTTCGTCTCCCACTCGGAAGCGTCTGCGTAGGTGTTGCGCGGATCAAGGATGTTCGTGTCGACTCCCGGAAGGGCGGTCGGTACCTCGAAGTTGAAGTACGGGATCTTCTTCGTCTCAGCGTTCAGGATGTCGCCGTTGAGGATCGCGTCGATGATGCCGCGGGTATCCTTGATGGAGATACGCTTGCCTGTGCCGTTCCAGCCGGTGTTCACGAGGTAGGCCTTCGCG
>CANQEB010000034.1 GCA_947594085.1 uncultured Lachnospiraceae bacterium
AATACGGCGTCCATTCCGCAATGAATATTAAAGAAGCATACAGGCTTTGCCCGAACGGGATCTATATGCGCCCGAATATTGACAAGTACAGGGCCGTGTCCCGGCAGCTTCACGAGATCTGGAACGAGTATGCATCCGCAGCCGAGACGATCGCGCTGGACGAGGCATATTTGGATGTGACAGAACGAGCGAAAAATCTGGAAGGGGCTCGGAAGATCGCTCGCGCGATCAAACAGCGTACCCGTGACGAAATAGGACTTACCTGCTCTGTAGGGGTAGCTTATTCCAAGACGGCAGCGAAGACGGCGAGCGAAGAAAAGAAACCAGACGGGTATTTTGAGATCCCAACGGCTGAGGATTTTGTAAATCTGATTATTGACCGCGATGTTCAGGTGCTTTATACTGTGGGCGAGATGACTGCCGCGAAGCTGCACGCTTCGGGAATCCGCACGGTTCGCGACATACAGGAAAAGCAGGAGAGGGTTGTACGCCTTCTCGGAAAGCAGGGACGCTGGATTGCGAAGCTTGCCTTTGGGATCGATGAGCGCAAGGTTACGCCGTACCGTCCGCAGGATGCGAAATCGATCAGCAGAGAAGTCACGTTTCAAGCGGATGTAACGGATTATGAACTTTTGAAGGACGTCCTTGTTCTGCTCGCGTTATGCGTGGAGCACAGGGCAAAACGACATGAGCTGCACGGGAACGGCGTCACACTGAAGCTCACTTATGCCGATATGAAGGGAATCACCCGTTCCAAGATTACCCCTGACTGTGATTCAGCCGTCATGATCTGGCAGGAAGCGGTTAAGCTGCTGGAGCATGTGGAGAAGCGACCGGTCCGGCTGATTGGCGTGGGCATTTATAATCTGTCCGGGGAAGAAGGCCGGCAGCTTACACTGGAGGACTTTTTTTCGGAGGCCCAGAAGCAGCGGGACGAAGAGTTGAAAAGAATGCTTGATGCCCTGCAAGAGCGGTATCGGCTTGATTTTGCGGGGCATCTGGATCAGATTTATCAGATGGATACGCTCCACAGAACGGTGGAGTACATGAGGAAACATATATAAAGATTTAATCGAAGCCTGCAGGGCAATCCCCTATGAGCTCAATCAGTTGAAGCCGGGCGAGCGGGGAAGAATTCCGGAACTTCTGAAGAAACTGTTTGGCAAGATAAATCCAATAGAAGCAGAGAGGATGGTCGCAAGATGGACGGAAAAGCATTATTACAGGAAGCTGCCGGGGTGCAGGAGCGGATTCAGAAAATTCGCAGAGAGCTGCACAGGAATCCGGAGATCGGATTTGAGCTGCCCCAGACAAAGGCGCTAGTCAAAAAGGAACTGGAGGAGATGGGCTATGCTCCGCAGGAGATGGGAAAATGCGGGCTGGTCGTGCTGGTCGGGGGAAAACATCCGGGCAAGACGATCCTGTTGCGCGCAGACATGGACGCGCTTCAGATTCGGGAGGAGGCGGACGTGGAGTTCGCGAGCCGGATCGAAGGCAAGATGCATGGCTGCGGTCATGATATGCACACGGCAATGCTGCTGGGCGCTGCGCGGATTTTGAAAGAGCATGAGGACGAGATCCAGGGAACCGTCAAGCTGGAATTTCAGCCGGCGGAGGAGATCTTCCAGGGCTCGCTCGACATGATGGCGGCCGGCCTTCTGGAGAACCCAAAGGTAGATGCGGCGATGATGATCCATGTGGTGGCGGGGATGCCGCTGCCCGCGGGCATGCTGATGATCTCCGGTGGCGGGATCGCGAACGCATCCTGCGAGCAGTATCACATCACGGTCAAGGGAAAGGGCGGACACGGTTCGACGCCGCATCTGGCGATTGATCCGATCACCGCGGCGGCGCACATTCATCTGGCGCTGCAGGAGATCAACAGCCGCGAGCTGGACGGAAACGAGTTCGGCGTATTCACGACCGGCCATTTCGAGGCGGGCAAGACATCCAACGTCATTCCGGATGTGGCAGAGATGTGGGGAACGATCCGCACGACGGACGCTGAGAACGCAGTGGGAGAAAGGATCCGCACGCGCATGACCGAGATCTGCAAGGGCGTCGCCACGGCGCTGCGCTGCGAGGCGGAGGTAGAGTTTTATGATTACTGTCCCTGTATGGTGATCGATCCGGCGCTCTCGGCGGATGCGATGAACTATATGAAAGAGCTGTTCGGTCAGGGCGTCCTCGACATGAACGCGATCTCCGGCGGAAAGCCCGGCGGAGGCAGCGAGGACTTCGCTTTCGTCAGCCACAAGGTGCCGACGGTGAGTATGTTCCTGACAGCCGGAAACTCGAACGAAGGTTATCTCTACAGCCAGCACAATCCGAAGACTCGTTTTGACGATTCCGTGCTGTACTGCGGCAGCGCCGCCTATGTGCAGATGGCGCTTCGCTGGCTCGAGGAGCACCGCTAAGGGATTTTTGCATGAATGAAAAGCCTGCGTTCCGGCATCGGATCAAACGGAAAACCTATCGCGTGAAGATCAGTTCGATCCCGAACCCGCTCTCATAGGGAAGCTTCTCGCTGAGGCGTACTTCGACGCACAGCTTCTGTCCGTATTTGCGGACGAGGTATAGGCCCATTCCGGTTGCTTTCTGGCGGTTCGGGCAGCTGCCCGTAAAGCCCTTGTCAAAGAGAAACGGTTCATCCTCTGGCGGCACGCGGATGCCGTTGTTGCAAAGGCTCAGATAAACTTTGTCCTCGGTCTGACAGATGCCGGCCGTTATTTTCCCCTTTTTGGCATCTGCATACTTGATGGCGTTGGACAGAAGCTGGGACAGCATGAAGGAAATAATCTTGCGGTCAGAATCCACTTCGGCCTGTTCGAGTTCAAGTGTGACGGAGATTTGCTTTTCTTCCAGAAGCGGCTCGTACTCCGACAGGACTTCCCGGAGGCACTCGTCCAGCAGGAAGTGCGTGAGCCGTATGTCCGGGTGATCCGCCTGCAGGCGCGCGTAATATAAGATCCGCTCTACGTCCTCATTCAGCTGATGCTGCACATACTGCAGCCGGGTGTAGAGGTAGGGCGGTATTTCATCCTTGTGGTTATCGAGAACCATTGTGGAGAGCGACAGCGGCGTTTTCGCCTCATGCACCCACGCCTCGATATAGTCGCGGTATTCCGCCAGGCCAATCGTCCTTTCATTCACCTGGGACTGCAAGGTGAGAACCTGTGAACAAAGGTCTGCGACGGTTTCATTTCCTGCAAAATATGTCAAAAGTCTGGCTCTCGTCTGCTCTTCCGGCAACTCCAGAAAGCGCTGAAGCGCCGCCGCGTCTTTCCTGTCGCGGCGGGATTCCAGAAAAATCCCGGCTGTCAGGAAAATGACGCTGGACAAAGACAAAAATAGTGATAAATATACGAATGCCGCGGGACGTATGATCCACACGGCAAAGAGCGCCGACGCGTCGAGCAGCAGGAACAGAAGTAGCCAGTGCCACGACCTCCGAATAAAATTTTTCATAGTCTGTCCACCTCTAACACATATCCCTTTCCCCTGATATTTTGGATGGCGTCACCCAGTCCGACTTCCGCCAGGCTTTTCCGCAGGCGGCTCATGTTGACCTGGAGAATATTTTCATCTACGAATTCAGCCGTACCCCAGACGGCAGGAAAGAGCGCGTCCTTTCCAACAACGTCCGGGGAGCTTTTCATCAGCAGCTCCAGGATTTTTCCTTCGGTTTCCGTCAAAAGACGCATGCGGTCTTTGTAAATAAGTTTATAGGTATCCGTATCCAGCGAAAGCTCCCCGACGGTGAGAACACAGCGCAGGCGCTTCCAGGTCTGCAGAAGCCGTTCCGCCCGCGCCAGCAGTCTGTCTGGATGGCAGGGCTTTGTGAGAAAGTCGTCGGCTCCCAGGCCGAGGGCGGTCAGCTCGTCGGCAAGGGTATCGCGCGCCGTCAAAATCAGGATCGGGAAAGAGGATCTTGGCCTCATGCTTTTGCACAGTTCATAGCCGGACTTCCCCGGAAGATTCACATCCAACACGACAAGATCCGGGCGCAGTGCTGCAATTTCTGTCTCCACCGATTCAAAGGAAACGGGGGCGACGGCGTCATAGCCGGCCTTTTGGAAGGTGTGGACCAGTTCTTCCCTCAGATAATCGTCATCCTCCACAATCACAATCCGAAACATATGCATCACCTCCGCTCGGCAGGTTCAAGTCGGTTGATCTCACGGCAGGCCGTCCGCGTCACAATGCGGATATAAAGGATCTCCAGCCCCGCGAAAACGATCAGCGCTGCGATGGAAAGCAGGATCGTTTTTCCCACCGATACGCCCATCGGTAGCTTCGCGAAGCTTGTAAACATCGAGAAGATAGCCGCGGTACCACTGAGCAGTGCCGTGACAAGCACCAGTGAGAAATAAAGATTGATCTGTTTTCCCACCGAGCGACACATGGACGGCAGATCCGCGCCCAGCATTACCAGGGTTTCATAGCGATGTTTTGTCCGGCGCTGCCCGATCAGATATTTCATTCCGATCACTGTGTTGGCGATCAGCCAGAACAGTATGCCCAGATAGATCGTGAGATAGCTTGCCGCGACTGTATAGAAAAGGTTTCTCCCGATTCCACCGAGATAGCTGTCATATTCGATTCCGATGTCGTCGAGCAGCGCGCCCATTTTCCGCACAGCCTGCATCAACCCAGATTTCTCCACATCCTCGTCACGGATCCGCACATTCCAGCAGTACGCCAATTGTTCACCGGCAAGCCGCGAATACAGCTCATCCGGTACGATCAACCCCAGATAGAGGGTGATGGCCCGGTCCGCAACGATGTTGTCGTAATAGAGCGTGGGCAGGACAGGGTAATCTGTCCCATCGATGTCGATCGATATATTTTGCTCCAGGGCATCCTGGATGATCGTTCCGAAATCCCCGTCCCTTGCCAGGGAGGAATACATGGCGATTTTTCCGCCGGACAGGTCGATTGGCGCTTTTCCGGAGTTTTCCAGAATACGGTTGTAGGAGCTCTGGGCGATCACATACTCGAAATGCAGGTTTTCTATGATGTTGTCGGAGCCGTCAATGCCCGCGAGAGCGTCCACCATCTCGTCGGTGTCGAAGGCGTTTCCCTGATCTCTGTAATATCCGTCCTTCACATGGGAAAGGTACAGCGGATAACTGTCCCCCACCATCTCACGGATTTTGTCCTGAGAGAGAACGGCGTCAATCTGCGCTTCTTCCCCAAAGAGAGAAAAATCCACGCTGCGGCTGCTGACCGTGCGTATCATCCCCATAGCGATGCCGAAGGAGATACAGGCTAGCGCCGTCATCAGGAGCAGAGAAGATACGGCCAGCGATTTGTGCTGGGACAGGACATTTTCCTGCACCTGCCTGGCTGTAAAGGTCTGAAGGCCGATCGCGTCAGGGGACTTCCTGCGGATGCGCAGTCCCCAGAAACCGCCCAGACCACAGTACAGAAGGAACGTGCCGGAAATTCCGAAGAAGACAGTGACAAGTACGACCGTAAGCTCCATCGACCGCAGCCAGAATATGCCGAGGTAGTATGCTAAAAGCAGAAGGACAAGCCCTGCGCACAGAAATCCCATGCTCCCTGCGCCGGAGGAGACGGTTTGTTTTTCGGTATCTCCTGCGCGGAAGAAATCCGCCGGCTCAGTTCTGCCGAGGCTGACACAGATGATCAGCATGGAGAAAAGCTGCACGAGGACAAAGCCGCACACCGTCCACAAAACGGCGGTTAAAGAGAGCGAAAACCGATGTCCGATAATTCCGAGGCCGACGATCTTTGCCGTGGCAAGGCTGATCCCTTCGGTCAAAAACAGCGCCACGGGAAGGCCGATGATCAGGGAGATCATGCTGTTCCACAGTGTTTCTCCAAAAAGCATCCCGAACAGACGGCTCCGCTTCATCCCCAGCATCAGATACATTCCAAGCTCTTGCCTGCGGCTGTCGATCTGGTAGCGGCAGGCAAAATAGACGAGGAAAAAGACAAAAAACAGGGAAATCGCATACACGACGGGGAGCAGCAGCATCAATTTCCCGACGGCGTCGCTCTCTATCGTGGCGAGAAATTGCATGACGTCCTGTTCCCCGAGGGACAGAAGCGTATAAAAGGCGACAATGGCGATGACGAGGGAGCCAAAGAACAGACCGTTCCCTTTTCGGTTTTTGGCGGCGTTGCGTCTGATCTGCTTAAAGAACATTTGCGCTGCCCCCTCCCAACTGTGCCATAACAGTCACGATGCGCTCATAAAAATCGGCCGTCGACTCGCTTTCCACGTTCCTGCGCAATTCATGGAACAACTGACCGTCCTGGATAAAGAGTATCCGGGAACAGTAGCTCGCAGCGTTCGCGTCGTGGGTCACCATCATGATCGTCTTGTTCCGCGTGTTGTTTACCGCCGCCAGTTTGTCTAGCAGTATCTTGGAGTTTTTGCTGTCCAGCGCTCCGGTCGGCTCGTCGGCCAGCAGGATGTCGGGATCAGAGATCAGCGCCCTTGCCGCCGCCACCCGCTGTTTCTGCCCACCGGACATTTGGGATGGGAATTTATCCAAAACCGGAACAATGTCCAGCAGAGAGGCAATCGCTTGGATTTCCTGCTCTGCCTGCCTAGCCGTGACGCCATGCAGCGCCAGCGGGAGCGTGATATTCTCCCTTGCCGTCAGGTTATCCAGGAGCTCAAATTCCTGAAACAGATATCCGATTTCCTTGCCCCGGTAATCCGCCAGCTTTCCGCCGCGGAAGCCGGAGATATCCTGTCCCCGGAGGATAATTTTTCCTGATGTGGGTTTCAGCATGGTGGCAATGCAGCTTAGCAAAGTGGTTTTCCCGGAACCGCTGGCTCCCATGATCCCTAAAAATTCTCCCTCCAGCACACGGAAAGATATGCCTTTTAGGGCTTCCGTCTGATTTGCGCCTTTGCCGTAGGTTTTTGTGAGGCTTTCCACCTGCAAAAGATCTTTTCTTGTATCCATAAAGAGATTCGCCTTCCTTTCTGCCATCATTTTATCAGAGGAAGGCGCAGAATGCCACTTACAATCATTGTAAGGTTTCCCGTTCACCGAGATTTTTTTTGGCGAGGCTATACGAGTGTCGGGAGCTTTATCTATTATAACTTTTATATTGATTTGTAACTCAAAATAAGTTACAATACAAATCAAAGTAAAGAAAGGAGAATGAACAATGGAATATCTGAATCATGTACTCGGAGTTCGTGTTATATATATTGATAGTAATACAGTGCCTGTTCCAAATTATATTCATGCAAGATATCGCTTGCAGGAGGTATCACTTGATGGCAAAAAAGCAGTTTTTGTTTATCCCAAAACGGAGTTGGATTCTATTAATGCAGTGAAAAAACATCTTGACAGAATCCAAAAGACGATGAACGCATCGGCGGTGCTTGTGCCAAATCATCTTACCTATCGGCAGAAAGAATACCTTTTGCGTGATCATATTCCGTTTATTGTGGAAGGCAGGCAAATCTATCTTCCCTTTATGGCGGTTTATTTACAGGAACGAGGCGATGGGGAGAAAGCGGAGACTATGGCTATGCTTCCGTCAGCACAGCTGTTGCTTCTCCATTATATTTACCGTGGCTGTGGCGAATTATTGACGAGTGATGCAGCGGAGACGCTTTCCTTTACACCCACATCAATCTCGAGGGCGTCAAGACAGCTTGAGGATCTGGGTCTTATACAGACGGAAAAACGAGGAGTACAGAAAGTCATTTATTCTGATAAGGGACCACAGGAGCTTTTTGAAACGGCAAAGAGTTATCTGATGAATCCGGTAAAACGAACGATTTATGTGCCCAAAACAGAAATCAAGGATAAGTTGCTTGTAAGTGGATATTCGGCATTGTCTGAATATTCGATGTTGAATCCGCCAGCGGTAGAATATTTTGCTGTCGGGAGTGTGACGGCATGGAACAAAAGCTCATCAGGAAGGTTACAGAATTCAGATGATCAGTGCGCGATAGAACTTTGGCGATATGATCCTAAGAAGCTGACGGATGGAAACAGTGTAGATAGATTGTCTCTTGCCCTGGCATTTAGAGAGAACAGGGATGAACGGATAGAAGAGGCCATAGAGGAAATGCTGACTGAGATATGGAGGGAAATCGATGGTAAGAGGAATTGAGAGCTTCCGAGAGTGGTTCCGCGGTTATGAGGAGCAATACGCGATTATCGGTGGTACGGCATGTGACCTGCTGATGACGGACAGAGGGCTGGATTTCCGGGCGACAAAGGATATTGACCTTGTGCTGATCATAGAGGCGATGGATGCTGCTTTTGGAAGAAAATTCTGGGAGTATGTTATGGCAGCCGGGTACGAACATCAGAATAAAAGCACAGGCGACTCTCAGTTTTATCGTTTCATGAAGCCACGCTCGGGAGATTATCCAACTATGATAGAGCTGTTTACGAAGAAGCCTGATTCCATTATTCTGCCGGAAAATGCACTGCTTTCTCCGCTTCCAATGGAAGAAGACATATCAAGTCTTTCGGCAATTCTTCTCGATGAGGGTTATTATGAGTTTCTGCGACGGGGAAGAATTCAGGTATCAGGAGTTACCGTATTGGATGCGCCATACCTGATTCCATTTAAAGCAAAGGCGTGGATTGACTTGTCAGACAGAAATGCCGAAGGGAAGCATGTGGACAGCAGAAACTTAAGAAAACATAAAAACGATGTATTTCGCTTGACGGAACTGCTTGAACAAGGAATGGAACCGCTTCCTTATCTGCCAGATAAAATAAAAGCAGATATGAAAGAATTTATAAAACGTATGTTGTTGGAAGAAGTAGACTTGAAGCAGATTGGGATTCGGGACAAGTCGAAGGCAGCTATACTTGAAGAACTAAAGGTAATTTATGGTTGATGCGGAATTATCAATATATCTTGACAAAATAAGTTCTATATAGTACTATTTATCTTGAAGAGGAGACGTCCTTTTTTATGCTGTGCAGCAAAACTGCCGTTTTTTCCTTGCAAAGCGGCAGTGCAGGGAGATGGAAAAGAAAATGGAAACACGAACCGGTTTTTTGATTTCTCAGATTAAGCAGATTCAGGGCAGGGTGTTTGACCGGCTTCTGCAAGCGTGCGGGGTGGAGGAGTTTAACGGACCGCAGGGGCATATTCTGTATGTGCTGTGGCAGAGCGAAGGCATCCCGATCGTGGAGCTTGCGCAGAAGACGGGACTGGCCAAAAATACGCTTACCGCGATGCTTTGCCGGATGGAAGCAGGCGGGCTGATCTGCCGGCAAGCTTCTCTTTCGGATAAACGGCAGAGCCTAATCTGCCTGACGCCGGAAGCCCGTGCCCTAGAGCAGCGCTATGATCAGGTTTCCCAGCGGATGAATGACTGTTTCTTCCGGGGCTTTGAAGAACGGGAGATCAAAGAACTGGAGCGGTATCTGGATCGTATTGTCTCGAATCTGGGACAGACAGAGCAGGCATTAAAGAAAGGATGTGCGACATGGCAAAAGTAAAGACTAAGATTGGCAATGACTTTTGTCCTCAGACTTTGTTTCTCTATGGGACGAAGCAGGAGGACGGGCAGCCCCATTTCGGGCTGTTCTGCTGGTTTGGATATTATCATTCCGCCGAGGGGCTTGGCGTGATGGCATGCATAGGAGAAGAAAAGCAGACCAAGGATCTGATACGCAAAAACGGAGTGTTCTCGGCAAACCTTGTATCGGAACCTCTGCTGCCGCTGGCGGATTATTACGGCTGTACCTACGGGAGAACTGCGCCCGATAAGATGAAGGTTCTGCCGACCGTAGCGTGGGGAGAGGTGCTGGATGTGCCGACCGTCGCGGAGAGCCCTGTCAGCTTTGAGCTGGAGGTGAAGCAGATTCTGCCTATGGGAGATGGGTCGGATATATTCCTCTGCCTGATCCGCAATGTGACGGTCGAGGAGAAATTGTTGGATAAGAAAATTCCCTTCACGGAAAGGCTGATGCAGGCGGCTCCGGTGCTGGCTCCGGGCGAGGACAGCTATTCCTCCATCGACGGGCGATACCTCGGGGAATGGGGTGAGCCCGGGAAAAATTTGGCTGCCAATTAAAAGGGTATATGTTGAGCTGGTAAAGCAAATCGTAGAAAGCGAGGCAGAGGATGATGAAAACACTTGATGATTACATGGCGCTGTCTTATCGTATGGAAATCATAGAAGACAAGGACGAAGGTGGGTTTGTGGTTTCTTATCCAGATCTTCCCGGCTGTATCACTTGTGGAGAGACAATTGAAATTGCTCTTGTTAATGCTGTAGATGCAAAAAAAGAATGGCTTACGGCAGCGCTGGAGGAAGGGATTTCTATACAAATGCCGGATAATCTTGAAAACTATTCGGGGCAATTTAAGCTAAGAATACCTCGCAGTCTGCATCGATCACTGGTTGAGCATTCCAGAAAGGAAGGTATCAGCATGAACCAATATTGCGTGTACCTGCTTTCCCGTAATGATGCGGTTTATATGAAAAAAGATTAAGCTATAAAAAAAGGCGCCGAGAGCACGTTTCGGATAGAGCTCCCAGCGCAGAAAAACAAAGATTTGGTAGCACTATTCTGGGCGGGCGCACGCCGAGCTCAGCGGATTTTTTCAATCCTGCTGTTCTTTATTGTGTATCGGTAACTGTGACCGCCCATTTCAAAAACAAGATAGCCGCGCTCGTTCCGTCCAGGTGTGATCGAAAAATGCTTTTTTTCGTCTCTCAGAGTAAAAAGCAGTTTCCCGCCGTCGCGCGAAACTCCCGGCAGAATGTCCTCGCTTACTTTTTCGGACGCCAGCGACAGATCGTCCTCATGGTCTGATTTTATCCCATTACACCGTCGGCAGAGCAGCTGAAGATTGCTGCGTACAGTCAGCCCGCCCTTAGAGATCGGCTTGATGTGATCGATCTGAAAATCCTTTCTGTGCGGGGAGGTCATGCCGCAGGCGACGCAGCGGTAGAGACCATTTTTTTCGGCGGCTTGGAACACATCATTTTTCAGCTTCATCCCGGATTCTGGTTCGTGCTCGATCCACTCCTGTAGAGTCATTTCTTCCAGTTCCCGCTGCTCCCATTTGCGTCTTGGTTCCGACGCGTTGGTCTTTCCATTGATGATTTTATCGATTTCCTTATCATACTGCCGCTTAAAATAACCAAATTCGGTGTAAAACAGTTTCAGTAGCGTGCTTTCGTCTTCCCATAGTTTTTGGAGGTGCTCCATTTCCTCCCAGCGGTTTAGTCTCAGGTCGAGGGTGTCCTGAGCAAGGTAAGACAGATTTGCCTTATCGCGGCTTATTTTGTCGATTGGCATAAATTCCGGCTGTCTGCCGCAATACGCATAATATTTTAGTATTGCCTCAATATCGATATCTTTTACCGGCGGCAGCGTCTCTTCAGGGAAATACAGATTTCTGCAATACCGCACCATATCGTCAATCGTGGAATCGTCGATCTGATCGCCTGTTATTCCAAACTTTTGCGTGATGAAATAAAGTCCCCCGATAAACAGGTCATAGGCGGATTTGCTGCTTGTGTAGACCAACGAGGCGTGGTTTTTCTCCATGCTGACTTCCCTGTCTGGGTCGATCTCCTGATATGAGACCATATAGAGCCCCAGCGGAATCCGCTCACAGAAGGGAAGGTTTTCCAACTCTTCGGTATCGACGGTCTCATCTACGATCCTTGCAAATTCCTCGATCAGGGAGACGGCGACACAGCGCATATTCTGTTTTTCGTATTCCGCTGACCCCTTGTGCGCTGCAAGTGAACCCTCTAGCAAGATGCTTTCCGGCGACTCAAAGGCGATCTTGTCCTCCCAGTTGTCGACAAAGCTTACAATGTATGCCTCTTTTGTCCCGCCCTGAGCCTCGCCCCGGAGGGCTCTGCCCACCATTTGAGTCATGAGGACGCGGGATATCGTGGGTCTGGCAAGAAATACCGTTTTGGTCTGGGGCAGATCCGTCCCCTCCGTGAGGATATTTACGTTGATTAAGACCTGTATATCACCGTTTCGATACTGCGTGATGACCCTGTCGTTTTCCTCTTTGGAACGGCTCACGCCGGTTATGTTGTCTTTTAATCCGGAAACCACGAAATCAGCGTTTACATTGACGCCGTGTTCCTTTGCGTATTTTTCAAAGACGGCTTTTAATTCGATTGCATGCCGGACATTCAATGCAAATACGATGGTTTGCCCGTATCTGCCGATATTCTCCATGTATTTTTTTACGATAAGGTGGTTGCGTTCCCCGTTTCCCGCGATCTCTTCCGCCAGATCCTTCGGCAGCTCATCTGTGAAAGAGATGTTTCGGATCATGGCGGGTGTGATTCTGTCGCCCGCGAGGACGCTTGTCTCATACGAATGGAAGATCGGGGTGGAAAGGATTCCCTTTTTGATCAAGCTGTCCAGACCGATGCTGTAGATGATATCGTCAGGAAAAATATGACCGAGCGCCGCTTTCTCCTTCTCGTCGGTGCGATAAGGCGTTGCTGTCAGACCGAGTATTTTTACAGAGGTATTCTGTCTGGCCGCAAAGCTCCTGACGTTTTCTATGATCTGCTGATAGGTTCTTGCAACCGAATGATGTGCCTCATCGATCACGAGGTACAGCTCGTTTCCCTTTATCCAGTGCGCAAGGGATTCGGGGTTTTTGATAATGCTATCCTTGCCGCAGATAAGGATATCTTCGTCGCCCTTGATATCCTTCGGCTTATCGTGTTTCCCGGATATGATTCTGTATTTATACGAAAGCCGATCTGCCAGGAAATCGGAACCGTCGCTCGCCTGCCGGTAACTGTTTATCACAAAAGTCTCTGCAGCCTGTTCCAGCAGAAGATATCTGTGCGCAATCCAGAGGATTCTTTTTCCCTTATTGGTTGCGTTTTTCAAAAGCCAGTACGCCGCGGTCATCGTCTTTCCAGCTCCGGTAGGCAGCACGAGAAGTCCGCTGAAATCCTTTTTTTTATTAATCTCGTTCAACCTCTTCATCGCCGTTTCCTGAAACTCATGCAGCACGATGCTGCTGTTTCCCGATGCGATCTCCACAACGGCGGCATTCCTATTATCATATTCCGGCATCGTTTGTTTCTCCTTTTTTCGGTAGTGTTTTCATGTTTATTGTTATTGTATGGTGAACAGGGAGAAAAGTCAATGCCAGCTGTTTATGGCATGCCTCGCCCGTCAGCTTGCTGCAGGTTTTTCACAAGCCGGAAGACCTGCTCCGCGGTGTCAGCCAGATTGCGCGCGGCGTTTTCGCGATCCATAGCTTCCTCAAGCGTGGCGACGTCCCGGAGGATGGGAAAGAACGCGTCGATGCCGGCGTCGTTGCAGGCGCCCGCGTCCGACGTGGCGCTGCCGGAGAAAGCGATCACCGGTTTGCCGTACTTTTTGGCAATCTGCGCGACGCCGGCCGGGGCCTTTCCCATCACGGTCTGGGCGTCCAGTCTGCCCTCGCCTGTGACTATGAGATCGGCGTCCTTTATATAGTCTTCTAAATGTGTTTCTTCCAGCACGATCCGGACGCCGGATTCGAGCACCGCGTTTGTGAAGGCGAGAAACGCGAATCCGAGACCGCCCGCGGCTCCTGTCCCCGCCTGATTTTTGTCAGCGCGGGGATATTTTTTAGAAAATGTCAGGTCAGCGTACGCGTTAAGCCACTGATCCATCTGAGAGATCATAGCCGGGGTCGCGCCTTTCTGAGGTCCGTAGACAGCGCTCGCGCCGTGTTCCCCGCACAGGGGATTCGTCACATCACAGGCGACGCGGAAACTGCATTCGCGAAGCTCCGGGAGCACGGAACTGTCGGTTATCGTCTGAAGCTCCCCAAGTCCCTTTGTGCCGAAAGAGACCTGCTCTCCAGTTGCATCGAGCATGCCGTAACCCAGCGCCTGAAGCATTCCGATTCCGCCGTCGTTGGTGGCGCTCCCGCCGATCCCGACAATGAAACGGCGGCACCCCTTTGCGAGGGCGTTGCGGATCACCTCGCCGACCCCGTAGGTGGTGGTGTTCATGGGATTACGTTCGCCTTCGGGGACAAGCGTGATTCCTGCCGCACCGGACATCTCAAGGACGGCCGTCCTGCCGTCGCCCAGTATTCCGTAGGCGCATGCCACCGGCTTGCCGAGCGGACCGGTGACAGTTGCCTTTTCTATGCGTCCGCCCATCCCGAGTGTGAGGGCATCAACGGTACCCTCGCCTCCGTCCGCGAGCGGCCGCACGCTCACCTGTGCATTTGGGTAGACCCGGAGGATTCCCTGCCGGGCTGCTTCACCCGCTTCAAGGGAGGTCAGGCTCCCTTTGAATGAATCGATCGCAGCGATGACTTTCATTGCAGAATCAATCCTTTCCCTTCTACAGATATTGTTTTATGATTTTAACATTGCGCGAAATGGAAAGCAATAAAAAGTGCTTGCCAAAAGTTCTGAGGTATGGTATTATCTAGTTTGCCGCTGATGCAGTGGATGTTCGGTTTGCCCGAGATGTCTGGATTGGGAGGAGCCGTATTTCACAGCTTGTCGAGAGACCAGTGAGCAATCTTTTCCAATAAGGCTCCTTGGTCAAGCGGTTAAGACATCGCCCTTTCACGGCGGTAACACGGGTTCGATTCCCGTAGGAGTCATTTATATGGTG
>CANQEB010000035.1 GCA_947594085.1 uncultured Lachnospiraceae bacterium
GTCATGGGATCGATGAACGGAGTTTTATAACCGCCGATCAGGGAGAAATAGCCGATGTCTTTTAGAACTGTTTTGGCATATGCAGGATCAGCAATCTTCATCTGCTTATCGTCAGTCAGTTTTTTGATCTGATCATCGTATGTAAGAAATGGTTTTGACATGGCAGTTCCTCCTTCCCTGGCAAAGTAAAAAGGAGGGCCCTCAGGTCCTCCCCCGGTCTCAGTCCTCACGAGTATCTGAAACCTGATCACTGGAATAAAGTCTATCACAGCAACTGCTGAAAGTCAACAGCTTTTCACAGCTTGAGGATGACGTATTCCGTAATTAGTATATGCAGAAATTTTAATTTTTTTCATGCTCGGAGATATCCAGACTCTTTAACGCTACGGGTGAAAAGCTGAAGACGGCGGGGACAAGATTCCTTCTGTGGGGACGAAAATGCTCCTGATGACGGCGGGGTGACCGGACTAGGGGCTGTAGCGGTGTAGATTGTCGCAGATTTCGATTTCGTTATGAGCCCGGTGGCTGCAGTTTCCAGGGTGTAAGGCTCTGTCCTGGACGCTCTGCGGAAGAAGCCCCGTGAGATGGGAGCAAAACGAAGTTTTTCGCATTGACCTGAATCATATATTAGAGTGGCTATGGAAAGATGGAGCTGGCGCATAAAGCTAATTAAAGCTTTGGAATGTTGATGAGGAATATATAAACTGCTACATTGCGGCTCTTGGAATTCTGAAGAACTACACAAAACCAGCCTAAAAAGTTTTGAAGAACTACACAAAAAGCGTTTTTGCAATTCTGAAGAAATGCACAAAAAGACAGTCAGCAGAGACAGGAGGTAGTGCTATGGGAAAAAAGATCATTGCGGTCAATGCGGGACCGAGAACAGGCTGGAACACGGACACGCTGATTACGGAGGCTTCGAGAGGAGCGGAAGCAGAAGGGGCGGAGGTAGTAAGATTTGACCTGTTTCGCCTGGAGAAATATACGGGATGTATCTCCTGCTTCGGCTGCAAAAGGGAGAGATTTAAGGGGCACTGCATCTGCAAAGATGGGCTGACGCCTGTTCTGGACGCGATCAGGGAGGCTGATGGGCTGATCATAGGCTCGCCGAATTACCTGGGCGAGTTGACGGCTTCGTTTCGTGCGCTTTATGAGCGACTGATATTCCAGAATCTGACATACAATCTGGAATCGCCCTGCTGTAACGATCGCCGGATCCCTGTGCTGTTGATTATGACCAGCAATGCTCCCGATACGGCTTATACGGGGCTTCTGCAGAATTATCAACAGACCCTGAGTCGGTACATAGGCCCGACAGAGCTGCTTGTCAGCGGAAACACGCTTCAGCTGAAGGATTACAGCAAGACAGACTGGCAATGGTCGATATTTGATCCGGAGGCAAAAATGAAACGCCGCGAGGAAGTTTTCCCGCAGGAGTGCCAAAATGCGTTTGAGCAGGGCAGACTGCTCGCGAAGTAATTCATACAAAGAAATATTTGGTTGTATAGGCTTAGATTTTAATCTGTGTTACATTTGGGAGGGCGGTTTATGGTCTACGATTTTTATGTGGGTAGTTATGCTCCGGCGGAGCATGAGAGCATCTACAGATATCAGCTGAACGGAGAGACTGGGTCGCTGGCCAGAAAGGAAGCGATAAAGGGTGTGGACAATCCTTCTTGGCTTCTGCTCCACCCGAACGGGAAGCTTATGTATTCCGTTGAGGAGTTGAATCCGGACGGGCGTGTTGCCGTTTACAGTCTGGAAAGCGGTGCCCCGAAATATCTGTTTTCCTTTGGGACGGAGGGCGCAGATCCTTGCCATTTATCATTAAGCCCGGATGGAAGATTTCTGTTTGTGGCAAATTATTCCAGCGGCAGTTTATCGGTTTTCCGCCTGGATCCGTTCGGCAAGCCTGAGGGCATGACTGATCATAAACAGCATGTGGGACAAGGAAGCAATCCGAAGCGTCAGGAAGGACCGCACGTACATTTCACCAGTATGATTGACGGGTTGCTCTATGTATGTGATCTGGGTCTTGACCGTGTTGTGGTTTATTCCCTGGATGAGCGGTCAGGCAGGCTGACAGAGAGCGGGAAGGATATTTGTTTCCCGGGCGGATATGGGCCCAGGCATCTGGCGGTACATGCTGCGCACAAAGGCTTTATGTATGTGATTGGCGAGCTGACGGGCGAGCTCTGTGTGCTGCAAAACAATGGAGATCGATACGAGTTGATTCAGCTTGTCAGTTCTCTGCCGGAGAGTTATGCGGGAGAAAATGCATCTGATGGAAATGCGAATATGAGAAATATGACAGGGGAGGATGCAAGCGGAGAAAATCCTGTCATGGAAAATACCGCAGCGGCGATTAAATTCAGCGAAAATGGCAAGCTGCTGTTCGTCTCGAACCGGGGAGCAGACTCGATCACCAGTTTTCTTGTACAGGCGGACGGGAGGGTCAAAAAAGCGGACTGCATTTCCAGCGGCGGAAACGGGCCGAGAGACTTTGCGATTTTCGGAAAACACATCATAGCCGCGAATCAATATTCCAATAATCTGTCTTTGATCGGGTTTCTGGCTGAAACTGGAAAGATGAAGCTTTTGACGGCGAATGAGTCGGTGACAAGCCCGGTGATGATTGCCGAAATCATGTAGAATAAAGAGCGTAAAAGGCGAATCTTGCTGTGAGGGGCGAATTTCTGATTGTGTCTGTTTTGATGGAAAATTAGTCAAATCTTGAGTTTTTATTGTCAAATCTGCCGAAATAATCTATAATATAACATGTAGGATCAAAATTTCTTTGATCAAGATCCATATATTGAGTTTACAGGAATAACATGCCGATTGTCAAGGCGCGATCTGTTATGAAGAAGTTATCAGCATGGACCAAAAATTGGAAAGAGTGGTTTAACAATCTGAGCCTGAGGAGAAAGCTCTACGGGCTCTACTTTTTCTGCGTCCTGGTGCCCCTCATCGTGACGGACGGTGTGATTCTGTACAGCTTACTTCGGACGGAGCAGGCGGCGCAGCAGCACGAGATGGAGAACCAGGCCAGCTCAGTGCGGTACAGTATTTCGAGTTTTGTAGAGAATTCTGCTATTATGGCGAAAAGTTTCTATATGAACGACTATGTGCGGGAATTTTTGAATACGCACTATGAAAGTTCTCTTGACTACGTGATCGCATACCAGAAATTTATGCGAAATTCGCTGCTGGGCAGTAGCCTTGGGGTGGATAACACAAAGATCACGATTTGCGCGGACAATGAGTCGATTGTCAACGGTGGCGGATTCTTGCGACTTTCCGAGGTTGAGGATACGCCGTGGTATCGGTATCTTCAGGAGAGTTCTCTGAACCAGGTGCTGCTTTTCTATTATGACGACCTGGATGTCCCGTACAAAAAGGCAGAGCGGAAGGTGCTTTTCCTGCAAAAGCTGAACCGCTTTCTGCGCGACGATACGGAAAAGCTGTTGAAGATCGAGATCAATTATGGCTCTCTGGAGCGCAACATCCGAAATCTGAATTATGAGAATCCTATTTACATATGCAGGGGAGATGAGCTTCTGTTTTCCAATGTCGGGCCGAACAACGTCGGACAGCCGTTTAAACCGTTCACCCTGGCGGATCAGGTTGGATATCAGAAGGACTTTGTCCTCTACGGCGAGCAATTGAGCATCTGTATCCTGTATGAGAAATTTAATCTCTTCAAAGTACTTCAGGATAATATTCCGATGCTCGTGCTTCTCTTGCTGATCAATATTGTCCTTCCCTGGATATTGATGCGCGAGATTGGAAAATCGGTCACACTTCGTATTGCCAAACTCAATCAGGTGTTTGAGCAGGTGGATCAGGATACCCTGACAAAAATTTCCGATGTGGACGGCAAGGACGAGATTGGCAGTATGATGGAAAATTATAACCGCATGGCAGACCGAATGAACGGGCTGATCCAGACCGTGTATAAGGACAGGCTGCGTGAGCAGGAGATCAATATCGCACGCCAGAGCGCGGAGCTGCGCGCGCTCCACAGTCAGATTAACCCGCATTTCCTGTTTAATGCACTGGAAAGTATTCGCATGCACAGTATTTTGAAGGAAGAATATGAGACGGCCGGCATGGTGGAGAAGCTGGCGGTTATGGAGCGCCAGACTGTAGACTGGACGGCGGATATTGGCACAGTCAGCCGGGAAATAGAGTTCGTCGAGGCGTATCTGGAGCTGCAGAAATATCGCTTTGGCGATCGCCTTTCTTACCGCCTGGAGGTGGGGGAGGAATGTAAAGAGCAGGAAATCCCGCGGCTCACGATTACGACACTGGCGGAGAACGCGTGTGTGCACGGGATCGAGAGCAAGACGACGCCGGGATGGATTTTCGTGCGCGTCTACCGGGCCGGACAGGAGCTGTGCATCGAGGTGGAGGACACCGGCGGGGGTATGGAAGAGGACGAACTTCAGACTCTTCAATACCGGATGGACAACGCGAGCATCGATATGCTGGAAGAGAAGGATCATGTGGGCATTATAAATGTGTGCCTGCGGCTTCGGATGATGACGAACGGTCGGGTGAAATTCCTGGTGGAGAGCGAGAAGGGCATCGGGACCACGGTGTCCATCAGGATGCCGTTTTCAGAAGCCGACAATGAGTAAGAGATAGAGATAGAACATAAATCACACAAACAGCCGCAAACAGGGCGGAACATAAATTGCATAAACAGCTGCAAAGGGAAGAACCTCTCCGGGAAGGACCATAGGGGTGTCTACCCGGAGAGGTTTTCCTTTTACGGCGTCAGGAGGGTGATTACGTATGCTCAAGGTACTGCTCGTAGACGACGAATACTTTATTGTGCAGGGGCTTCTGGTCCTGATCGACTGGAAGGCGGAAGGGTATGAGGTTGCTGCGACCGCTGCGAATGGTCAGAAAGCGTTGGACTATCTGAGAGAGAACAAAGTCGATCTCGTGATTACCGATATTGCTATGCCGGGCATGGACGGGCTGGAGCTTCTGGAGACGGTACGGAGGGAGCATGTATCGGAGGCCGCCTTTGTGATTCTTAGCGGTTACAGCGATTTTGCATACGCGCAGCAGGCCATCCGCAACGGCAGCATGGATTACCTGCTCAAGCCGGTGGAGCGCGAGGAGCTGCTTCGCATCCTGCGAAGATTCAACCATCTCTCGGAGCATGCGAAGCAGGAGCAGCAGGATCAGGAGCGCTACGAGGAAGCCTATCTGGCGCGGAACATTATTTCGCTTCTGTTCGGAAAGCACGATGATTTCAATTTGGATTACGTGAAAACGCATATGCAGTTGTCCGAAGGCGTCCGCTATATCGAGATCGAATTTTGCGACGCGCAGGATTTGGACGCGGAGGAAGGCGAGCTGCGCATCCGCCAACGAGAGCTCTACCAGAGTTGCCGAAAGCTCCTGCGGGAGGACAGCGCGCACTGTGTGTTTGATGTTTCCCAGGAACGGGTCAGCTATGGCGTCGGCTTGATCTACTGCGATTATATGGCTGCTAGAATGGGCTGTACGGAGCGGGAATATTTGGAGGAATTCCATCGGAAGCTGGAGGTGCTTATGCAGCAGGAGATTCGCATGCTGGTGGGCAAGAAGGTGGCAGATATTCATCTCGCTTCCGTCTCCTACGGTACGGCGTGCATCCTGCGCCCGCTGGAGGCCTTTCACAGCCGGAAACCGATCTATATTTACGAGGACGAGGCGCAGGTCAGGCAGGGCGGAATCGTGCTCTGCAAGGAAAGTCTGGATGCGCTGTTCTCCGCGATTGAGCAGAACGAACAGGACGAGATACACTGGAATGTGGACAGGCTTTTCCGGGAAATGCGGCAGAACGGCCTGGAGAGCGACAGCGTGAACCTGAATATCAATTACCTGCTGTTCCGCCTGGTTCATCTGGCATCGGAACTGGACAGCGACGCCGACCAGGAGGAAATCCTGCGCTTCATCAGCAGCGGAGTGTTCGAGGACGGGATCAGCCGAGGCAGCAGGTCGCATCTGTCGCGATTTGCCTGCGCCTATGCCGACTATCTCACGCAGCTTCGCAAGAACGTATCCACAGACGTCCTCGCGGAGATCGAGAAGGACATCCGCAAGAACTATGCGGAGAATCTGACGCTGCGCGATCTCGGAAAGAAATATTATATCAACAGCTCCTATCTGGGACAGATCTTCCGAAAAAAGTACGGGCAGTCCTTCAAGGATTACCTGACCAACTACCGGATTAACGAGGCGGCGAAACAGCTTCGCAACACGGACAAGCGCGTCAGCGAGATTGCGGAGGACGTCGGCTACCGGGACGGCGACTATTTCATCCGCAAATTCATCGAACTCAAGGGCTGCACTCCCTCGCGCTACCGCAAGGACATCTAGAGCTGTAAATGATCAAACGTTGCTGAGACGACAGCAACTATGGACAGGGCGTCTCCGGGAAGGACCTGTAGGGGTGTCCACCCGGAGACGCCCTGTCCATAGCTGCGTCCGGAAGAGACACAGGAAGATGTCTAGACTTTTTCGGGTTTTTTCTCGACTTTCTCGGGTGTTTTCTTCTTTGTGAAAAATTTATAATAAACACAGGTTTAAGAACCGAAAAACTTTTTATTCACAAGGAGGGAGACAATGAAACTGAGAAAACTGACAGCTCTTTTTATGAGCGCAATGATGGCAGCGACGATGATGACAGGTTTCACGGCATCCGCAGATGAAGGCGAGTATTCGGACGACGAGATCGTCACCTATACGATGTTCGCTACGATGGCTGGATCTGAACTCAATGATGACAATGAGATTATGGACATCATCGCACACAAGCTGGGCGTGAGAGTGAAAGAGACCTGGTTGACCGGTCAGACGGCGGAAGAGGCGATCGGCACGATCATCGCGAGCGGCGACTATCCGGACTTTATCGACGGCGGCGACGGCTCCAAGACACTGTATGAGCAGGACGTTCTTGTGCCGTGGGACGACTATCTTGAGAAATACCCGAATCTGAAGGAAATGTACACCGACGAGGAGTGGGATCAGTTCCGTCAGGACGATGGCCACATCTACTGGGCAAACGTATTCCAGAACACGTATGGCGAGCCCAAGACCACAATGCACAATGACGAGGCTTTCTGGATTCAAGCGAGAGTGCTTGAGTGGGCAGGCTATCCGGAGATCAAGACGCTGGATCAGTACTTTGATCTTCTTGAGAGCTACTACGAGGCGAACCCGACGATGGAAGACGGCACGCCGATCATTCCGTACACCGTTCTCTGCGAGGACTGGAAGTATTACTGCATCGAGAACGCTCCGCAGTTCCTGGACGGCTATCCGAATGACGGTTCCGTCATCGTTGACAAGACCGATCCGAGCGCTCCGAAGATCGTGGACTACAATACGACGGAGACCGCGGTAAGATACTTTAAGAAGCTGAATGAAGAGTACGCGAAGGGCATGATCGACGGCGAGTTTGCGACGCAGACTTACGACGAGTACATCGCGAAGCTTTGCACAGGTACCGTGCTTGGACTGTGCGATCAGTGGTGGGATTTCGGCTATGACACGAACGATTCCTTCAAGACACAGGGCCTTGACCTGATTGGCTGCAACTACGTTCCGCTTGGCCTGACGATCGACGAGGGCATGGACAACAGATGGCATACCTACGGCGATACGCTGAACGTTGCAAGCGGCGTGGCAGTTACCACGAGCTGCGACGATCCGGACCGTGCGTTCAAGTTCCTGAACGACGTTCTTGATCAGGAAATTCACGATCTCCGTTTCTGGGGTGTTGAGGGTGTTGACTATCTGGTAGACGAGGACGGCATGTACTACAGAACCGCCGAGATGAGAATGCAGGCAGCGGATTCCAATTATCAGGCGTCGCACCTTTGCCAATACAGTTATCTCCCGCAGTGGGGCGGCACGAGCAGAGACGGCAAGAATGCAATGATGCCGTCGGATCAGGCTTCCGAGTTCCTTGACGGCCTGGCTGAGCCGCTGAGAAATTGCCTTGAAGCATACGGGGCAGGCGGATATCCGGATATGATCGGTTCTGTTATCGAAGAAAATCCGCCGTGGTTCCCGATGTGGTCCTTCTCGAACAACCTGTCCACCGAGACTCCGGGCGGCGTTGCATGGACGAAGATGCGCGAAGTGAAGCAAGAGTGGCTGCCGCAGGTGGTGATGTCGGATGATTTCGAGGGTACCTGGGAGCAGTACATGGAAGCTTACAACGATGTCAATCCGCAGGATTTCCTGGATGAGATGCAGGAAGAACTGAACAGGAGAGCCGGTATCGAGTAAGACGTATCGTTTCGGACTGATACAGTGAAGACATAAAAAGCAGCCATGGTTGCTGAAAAGTGACTATGGCTGCTCTTTATGAGAAAATGATAAATGCGTTTGTTGGGAGGAGGCCGGCTATGAAGCGCAAAGCGAAGACAAAAGCGGCGAGAGTGCCGATCACCTGGAAAGAGGTAAAACGGCAGAAGTTTCTTATCATCTGTTCTCTTATATTTGTGATTTACGGTATCATCTTTTATTATGTTCCCCTCGGCGGCTGGATTATGGCTTTCGAGAATTACAAGCCGAAAACCGGCCTGCTGGGTTCGAAGTTCGTGGGGCTGGACAAATTCAAATTTCTGTTTTCAGACGCCACGTTCATCCGTGTCATCCGAAACACGCTGGCGATGGGCGTGCTGAACCTGGTCGCGACTTTCGTGATGGCGATCCTGTTCGCGATCCTGCTGAATGAGATCCGCTTCGGATTCGGAAAGAAGCTTGTCCAGACGATCTCATACATGCCGCATTTCCTCTCCTGGATCATCGTTACCGGCATCCTGCACGACGCCCTTTCGAATTCAGGTATCGTGAACGAATTGCTGCTGAACTTTGGCTTTGTGGATCGGGCGGTCAACTTCTTCGCCAATAAGTCCTTCTTCTGGCCGATCGTGGCGTTCGCCAACGTCTGGAAGGAGACTGGATGGAACGCGATCATCTATCTGGCGGCGATTACGTCCATCGATCCGAGCCTGTACGAGGCGGCAGCGATCGACGGCGCCGGCCGCTGGGCGAAGATCAAACATATCACGCTGCCGGGCATCAAGCCGACGATCATGATCCTGCTTCTGATGAATGTCGGTAACGTGCTGAACGCGGGCTTCGAGGTTCAGTACCTGCTGGGCAACGGCCTTGTGAAGAGAGTTTCGGATACCATCGACATCTACGTGTTGACCTGGGGCATCAGTCAGAATGACTACTCGCTCGGTACGGCGGCCGGTATCTTCAAGAGTCTTGTCGCAATCATTCTTATCGTGGTGGCCAACCAGATCGCGAAGCGGTCCGGCGAGCAGCGCCTGTTCTAAGGAGGTGTCGGTATGAAAAGGACAAAAATGAAAACAAAATGGCCGGATAAGCTATTTGTGGTCTGCAACACCCTCTTTATGATCGCGTTTGTGGTGATCACGCTGTATCCGGTGTTGAATACAGTAGCCATCTCCTTCAACGACGGTATGGACGCCGTGCGCGGCGGGATTCATCTGTGGCCGCGGAAGTTTGTGCTGAAGAACTACGAAACGGTGCTGCATCAGCAGAACATGATCACCGGCGCATACATCAGCGTAGCGCGTACCGTGATCGGGACGCTGCTGGCTCTGGTGGCGAACGCGCTGCTCGCGTACGTCGTCAGCAGAAAGCGCTTCCTGTTCCGCTCGCAGCTCTCGCTGTTCTGGGTGATCACGATGTATGTGAACGGCGGACTGATCCCGGTATTGCTGGTGTACAGGAGCCTCGGACTCACAAACTCCTTCTGGGTGTACGTCATTCCGGGAATGATCAGCGCGTTCAACATGCTCGTCTTGCGAACGTACATGGAGGGCTTGCCGGAATCCCTGGCGGAATCCGCACAGATTGACGGCGCTGGGGACTTCACGATTTTCAGCAGGATTATCTCTCCGCTGTGCAAGCCGGTCTACGCGACAGTTGCGCTGTTCGTGGCGGTCGGGCAGTGGAACTCCTGGTTTGACGCGATGATCTACAACCGCATGAGGTCGGAATACACTACGCTGCAGTATGAGCTGATGAAGCTGTTGTCTTCGGTCATGCAGCAGAGCGGCAGCGCTAACTCCATGGCGGCTGCAGGCCAGGGGGCCGCTACGGTCACGCCGGTGTCGGTGCGCGCGGCGGCGACGGTAGTCACCATGCTTCCGATCATCTGCCTGTACCCGTTCCTACAGAGATACTTCGTGACGGGTCTGACGATCGGTGGCGTAAAAGAGTGAGATAGAAGTATTTTAAAAGTGGGGCGGCAGCTCCACTTTTTGCTGGGCTTTTTTGCCATCTGCTGACGAGTGAAGAGAGGAGGAAAAGAGAGATGCTGAGGCTTCCGAAATTATTTCATGACGGCTGTGTGCTGCAGCAGGGCAGCCAGTGCAGGATATGGGGCTGGTGCAGTCCGAGGGAGGAGGTGCGGCTTTCTCTTGAGATACCGGAACGCGCGGAGAAGGAGACGTCGGAGCCGAGCCCGACACTGATCCACGCAACGAAGCCTGGGAAGGATGTTGTCTGCCGTGAGAACGTAACCGCGGATGCGAATGGCCGTTTTGCGTTTGAAATACAGACACCCCAGGCGGGAGGACCGTATCTCATGTGCGTGGGAAATTCGGGCGGAGAAGAGTTGACAGTTCATGAGGTATATGTGGGAGAAGTCTTTGTCTGCGCGGGACAGTCCAATATGGAGCTGACGATGCGTGAAGTGTGCGAGCGCTTTCCGGAAGAATTCCAAAATGGCGGAGCGCCGGACGTTCACGAATATAAGGTGATGGAGCATCCTGAATTCAGCGATCCCCTTGAGGATCACGTGCAGGCGGAGTGGAGGGCATGTACCGGAAAGCGGCTGCCCGAGGTTTCTGCATTTGCCTACTTTTTCGGAAAAGAGCTTGCAGAATTGAAAAAAGTTCCGGTGGGTATCTTGAACCTGAGCTTCGGCGGAACTCCGGCAGAGGCGTGGATGAGCCGTGAAGCGCTGCGCGAATGGCCGGATGCGTTGGAACAGGCCGAGATATACAAGGACAAGGCGTTCTGCCAGAGCTTGACAGAGCGGGAGGCACAGGAGGAAGCAGACTGGCAGCGGGAGATTGCGCTTCAGGAGGAAAAGAGTGCTTCTGCGCCGTGACGCCTGGCAATGCTTCCGGGAGAGCTGCAGGATTGGGGGCTGAAAAATTTTTGCGGATGTATTTATCTGAGAAAGACGTTTTCAGTGCCTTCTGCATGCCTGAGGGAGAATGCGCTGCTTCGGTTTGGAACGTTAGTAGACAGTGATACCATCTATATCAATGGGACTTGCGTGGGTGAGACAACATATCGCTATCCGCAGCGCCGCTACCCTGTCCCGGCGGGGCTTTTGCAGGAAGGAGAGAATGAGATTCTCATCCGTCTGGTGTGCCGCAACGGTGAAGGGCGCAGTACGGCCGGGCAGCCGCTGGAGCTCGTCTGGGCGGATGGAAGAACAGAGCCGGATTGTGCCGCGGATCAGATCAGCAAATTGTCTGCGGCTCCCGAAGGCGAGCTGCTGCGCATGTCACTGGCGGAGCGCGCGAGCAGGTTGTCACGCATATCTCTTGCGGGTGCATGGGAATATCAGGTGCGTGCGGTCTGCGGCCCTGCGCCGGAGCAGACGTTTATCAGCTGGATGCCGACAGGAATGTTCTACGGGATGGAATTCCCCTGCCTGCCCTATCAGGTGCGGGGTGTGCTCTGGTATCAGGGCGAGTCCAACGACAGCAGGGCGCAGACATACAGTGTCGTTCTGGAGGGGTTGATCCGTGACTGGAGAAAAAACTGGAGACAGGATAAGCTGCCGTTCGTCATAATGCAGCTGCCAAACTGTGGCGTGGACGTTGCGCCTGGCGACGCGTGGCCGAGGATTCGGGAGGCGCAGAAGCTGGTGGAACGGTTGGAGGACGTAGCGGTCACAGTAAATCTGGATATAGGTGAGGACAATGATCTGCATCCGCACGATAAGAAGACGGTGGCATCACGCGCGGTCAGTGCTGTGCGGGCGCTGATTTACAAGGAGAATGTGGAGTGGAGAGCACCGGAGGTCTGCGGCTGGAAAGTACAGGAAGGGTATTGTAGAACAATGCCGGGAGCTTGTCTGGGAGAAATTGGAAAAGCACCGGAGGCCTGCGAAATAGAGACCGGGAAGACATGCGTATGCCTGCGCTTTGACGGGCAGGTGATCCTGCGGCAGAGGCCGGAGGGACGGGATGTTCCGCGCAATATAAGGCTGTTTGAACTGGCTTCCGACGATGGAGCATATTATCCTGCCGCCGCGCGTGTGGATGGAGACACGGTGATTTTGCATGCGGACGAGGTGACTTGCCCGAAGTATGTGCGGTATGCCTGGTTCCGTGCGCCGGGTGCGCTGCTTCTGTACGGAGAGAATGGGTTTTGCGTCAGCCCGTTCCGCCTGTGTCTGGCGGAGAAATAAGAGAATCAGAAATCTGTGAGTATGAAAAGTTGAAGGAGAAACGGCAACTTCAGAGGCACTTCTTTTTTGACAGAGCAGGAGGACTGTGCTAGTATAAAGGCGGTTAAAACGGAGAAAAAGGGATGTGCTGTCAGAAATTTTATACCGAAAAATAACTGCACAGAACCTAAAACAGAGAAGGAGCGTCCAGTCATGCGCAAATCAAAGCTTGCAATTTTGTTTCCCGGGATCGGTTATACCTGCGACAAGCCTCTGCTGTATTACAGCGGAAAGCTGGCCGCTTTTTGTGGCTATGAGCTGAAAACGGTTCCTTATGGAAATTTTGAATCTGGGATAAAAGGGAACCCCAAAAAGATGGAGGAAGCGTTTGACAGCGCTTTGCGTCAGGCAGAGGAGATTTTGCGGGATATAGATTTTGCAGACCGTGAATTGCTGTTCCTCTCGAAGAGTATCGGGACGGCTGTGGCGGCGGCCTACGCGAAGCAGCATAGTCTGAAAGTGAAGAGTGTCTCTTTTACGCCGGTGGAACAGACATTCCTGTTCGCTGAGGGCGAGGGCATCATGTTTCATGGCACGGCGGATCCTTGGGCGAAAGATTCGCAGAAAATTCAGGAGGGATGCGACCGGATCGGGCAGAAGCTGTATTTGACGAAAGGGGCGAACCATTCCCTTGAGACAGGCGATGTGGAGACAGACATCCGCAATCTACAAACCGTTATGGGGCAGGTGAAGGCATTTATCGGATACCATTTCAAGGGCTGGGAGACGGCGGACGTCCGTCCCGTGTCCCCGGAATATGAGGCGATCCGGGATCCGAGAGAGCTCTACGATATCTTAAGCGGGCTTTGGTGCGCGGATACCTGCGCGCCGCGGATGCGGCAGGACTGGACGCCGGAGAACAGGACGCTTGGACAGTGTTCGATCACGGCGTTTTTGGCGCAGGATATCTTCGGTGGGAAGGTGTATGGAATCCCTCGCCCGGGAGGGAACTATCACTGTTATAATGTGGTTGGTAATTGTGTGTTTGACTTGACCAGCGAGCAGTTCGGAAATGAGGTTTTGGCCTATGATGACAACCCTGAGCAGTTCCGGGAGGTGCACTTCGCGAAGGAAGAGAAGCGCGCGCGATATGAATATCTGAGGGAAAAGCTGCAGAATTACCTGAAATAAGGGGGCAGGTTGCATGTTTCTATTTGACGATGTGAAGCTGGGGCGACAGCTGGGACGTTTCGAAAACAGCGGCAAGGGAAAAGGCGGAATGCGGTATTATCCGACCGGGTTTCCCGCGCTGGACAAACAGATCAACGGAGGACTTCAGCCGGGGCTCACCGTGCTGGGAGCTATCCCGACGATAGGAAAGTCGACGCTGGCGCTTCAGATCGCGGAGACGATCGCGGGAAGCGGTGTGCCTGTTCTTTTTTATTCCCTTGAGATGGATGGCGGATGGATCGAGGCGAAGGCGGTCAGCAGGCATATTTTCGAGGAGAATGAGCTTAATGAGCGGGGAAGCTTGTCGGCGAACGAAGTGATCCTGGCAGGAGACGATCGGAGAGAGCAGATCAGTCGGGCGCTGAAGGAGATGTCCGTCTGTGAAAAGTCCGGCGACGGAACCTTGGAGCTTTATGTGATCACGGGGGACGGAGACAGACCAGTCACAGCGGAATTTATCGGAGAGAACGTGAGGGAATTTATCGACAACAGGAAAGAAAAGTCGGTCGTAAAAAAGCCGGTCGTCTTTGTCGATTATCTTCAGTTGCTTTCGCCCGGCGGGCAAAAGAGCTATTCGGACAACCGTTCGAGGACGGACGCGGTGATTGAGAAGCTTGTGGCGCTGGCGCATGGGTGTAAGATCCCCGTCTTTCTGATCAGCTCCCTGAACCGCTCTTCGTACGATACGGCGGCGCTGATGCAGGGCTTCAAGGACACTGGCCTGATCGAGAATTCGG
>CANQEB010000036.1 GCA_947594085.1 uncultured Lachnospiraceae bacterium
GTCGTTCACAACTTTCATTCCGAGAATTGCATTCATATTATTCAAATTGCTGTTCGTATTATTTATACTCTGGTTTAATAAACAAACCACCAAAGCAGACGCATATGAGCGCCGAGCTCCCGACGTTGATATGCTTTTGTTTTGCATCAAAAAAAGGAGCGTGATCCATATGGACATCAGAGCCGCGCCGGCGCGCAATTAAATACGGTAACCATGGCATCGGCAAGGCGCCGGTGCTTTATTATGCGCATTTATAATAAGAGGAGGACAAACCTATGCTTAACATGACAAAAACGGTAACCATCAATGGTAGCAGCCATATCGAAGGCATGATCGCGGAAACATTCAACGCGACGATCGACAGCAACAACCCGGAGAATATGAACCTGTCTAGCTACATCCAGAACACAAAAACGTACCGTGAGAATCAGACGCAATGCGACAAGGATGCGGAAGAGTTCCGAACGAAGGCGTTTGAAATTCAGGACGCGATGATCGCGGAGAAAGCTGCGCTGAGGCAGGAGTAATCATAGTATAAGGAGGACAGGCAGATGAATAAATTCGCAGTAACAGTACAGGCGTTTCTGGCGGCGGTGGCAGGGTGGATCTCCGCGAAGCTCGGGATCCTCGGGCCGGTGCTCCTGATCCTGCTGGTGATGATGGTGATCGACTATATCACCGGGATGCTCGCCAGCAAGCAGGAGGCGATTGACCATCCGGACGATCCGGCATACGGTTGGAACAGCAAGAAGGGCGCGAAGGGCATTATTAAAAAGGTCGGGTACCTTTGCATCATCGCGGTGGCGATTGTGGTTGACTATGTTATCCTGCATGTCGCTGCGGCAATGGGAATGACCGTGACGGTCAAGGCGTTCTTTGCGTTGGCCGTTGCAGTGTGGTACGTGCTCAATGAGATGTTATCAATTATTGAGAATGCCGGCAGAATGGGCGCGCCGGTCCCGGAGTGGCTGAGCAAATACATTGCAGTGCTCAAGGAGACGATCGACCAGAAGACAGAGGATCCCGGGTAAGGAGTGATGCATCATGGTGGACGAGAGACATATTATTGCCGGGATCATGCTGATCCTGCTGGTGATCGTGATGCTGGCGGGCGGCAATGACAGGTATTGAGGGGAGCATTCCAGAGGGTCGGAAACGGCCCTCTTTTTGTATGCTGCAGATTGACAGCGGAGACAGAAAATGCGCTGCCGGAAAGCAGCGGGAAGGAGTAGAACATGGGATATACGATTAAAAACGTGATCAGCAACAAATATGTCCCGCAGTGGGGCAATCAGAAGAAATTCATTGCAATCCATTACCTCGGCGTGGTCGGACAGAACCATGAGTTGCAGGCGGATGGATGCGGCGCACATTTCTATATCTACTGGGACGGGACAATCTACCAGAGGTGCAGCCTTGACGCCATCGTCTGGGCGGTCGGCACGGCGGGATATTACACGCAAAAGCATCCTCAGGCGCGCAACGCTAACACGATCAGTATCGAGATGTGCTGCAAGTGCGACGGAGATTCCACCAGTGCAGAGGATAAGCGGTGGTATTTCACGACCGAGACGCAGGAGGCTTGCGCGTGGCTGGTGAGAAAACTTATGAAGGAGCAGGGTATTCCAGCAGAAAACGTGCTGCGGCACTACGACATCGTGAACAAGACGTGCCCGGCGCCGTACGTGCATAACAACAGGTATAAGACGTCCTGGACCTGGGATGAGTTCAAGGCGAAGATCGGAGCCGGTCAGGACATCAAGGGCATCCGTATCGGCGACAGCACAGTCAATGAGATCTCCAAAGTGGTTTACAACGAGGCCGGCGTGATCCAGTCGTATGACGCTCTGGTGGCGGTCGCGCAGTGCATCAAGGATATGGTGGACAACGGCGGCTACGGCAAAGGCATCACGGATGTGATGGAACGTAACTTCTCGGCGTACGGACAGGCCACAACCACCGACGATGCGCGCCGGGCGGTGTATGAGGTGTTCGTAGAGGGCAAGAGGCGGTATCAGGACGCCGTGATCCTGCAGTTCCGGAGCTTCACGAAGTACAGCGACGGCAAGGGCAACATGGACCCTGCCAAGTGCGCGAGCTTGCTGGAGAAGTATGAGTATCTCGGCAAGGACGCCAGGGATAACAGGTGGGGGCATCTGTATTTCGGTCATAAAGTGGCCGCGGCGGCTCCGGCTCCGGAACAAACGCCCACCAAGGGAACATACGTCGTGCAGGCCGGATCATTCACGGATTCCCGGAACGCGGACAAGCTGGCGGATCGGATCAAGGCGGCCGGATTTGACGCCATCATAAAGGGCGAGGCCGGTCAGTACAAGGTGCAGTGCGGCGTGTTTCAGGTTAAGGCCAATGCGGATACCCTAGTGGCAAAGCTGAAGACGGCTGGGTTTGAGGCGATTATCAAGACAGTATAACGGCAGCGGAGGACGGTCACAAGGCCGCCCTCCATCCGTACTATTATACTCTGTTTCCATTTGCGTCAATGCCATATGGCTCCGTGACATAGATATCCCGACCGTCGTACAGCACCTCGATCTCCACGCCACGACCGTTGCGGAAGGTGAGATATGTACCATCGCCAGGGACATCGTTGGTGGCGGTCAGAGTAAAGCCGATCAAGTGCTGGAAATCTGATGCTGTGTGCTTGGCTTTCAATTCTTGGTTCATGTCTTCTCCTTTCTGCCTTCGTGCCTCCGGGGCGGGTGTGCTTAACTAAATGTTGTATTTAATCCATAATTTTGCAGACTTTTTAACCTCCTTGTAGCGCTTGACGAATTGTTTGTATTCACTGTAATCATCAACACTGCATAAAGCGTAATCATCAGTTATCTGCTCTAAATTGTAACCATTGATTGCCATCACCTTTTCGATTTTTTCGTATAATTTTTGCTCAGACCTATCGAAACTAATTTCTGCTATTCTATATTTATAGCCTGCATCCATTCCTTTATAATTCACCCTCATTTTGGCTGCCTCCGTTCCTTTTGATGATTATATTATACATTAAATATCGTGTATTTACAATTGACATATTACACGAAATATAGTGTATATCTTGATGAGATTTTTGTAAGAAATACACGAAAAATAATGCAATTGACAAAACATGAAAATTAATGTAGAATCAAATAAAAACGGAAGGAGTGATAAGTTGTGCTTGTGTATAAAATAGATGTGTTGGCAGCATTGAAAGAAGCCGGATACACCACAACGAGGCTGAGAAAAGAAAAACTGTTGAATGAAAGCGCAATACAATACATTAGAGAGGGAAAACCAATCGGGGCGAAAGCACTGGATAACATTTGCAGGCTTCTTGATATGCAGCCAGGAAACGTGCTGAAGTATGTGGAAGATATACACGAAAAATAATGTAAAAAGTAGTTGACAATACATGAAATATAATGTATAATGATATTATCAGATGAGGCAAGGCGCTGATAATACTAAAGAAAGGCGGTACACATGGAAGAGATGGGAATGACGAACGAGCAGTACAAAGGAATGTTGCTTGACGAATTGGAAGACTGGCAGGAAGTTCTGGAGCTTGCCAAGGAAGCAGGAAATGAAAAGGTTATCCAGAAAGCTGAAAAGCAGATCGACAAGATCAACGAGAAGTTAAAGTTTTAAGGGAATCAGGGAGGGCGGGCTTGCCACCGCTCCCCGCTTTTTTATAATAGCATATATTCCGGAAGTAGGCAAGAAGAACGGCGGCAGAATAACCTGCCGCCGGTACCACAATCCCCTTCTATAGATGCAGGAATATATATAACACCGTGGAATTCGAGCCGGGTGCGACCACGCTGGAGCAGGAGGGCGTCGGCTATGTCGTGGCTTCCCTCGGCACGGATTCCGGCTATGTACCGTACACGGCGTACTGCGCAAAATCCGGCTATCTCAAGGAGCATCCGGAGGTGATCCAGGCATTCACAAACGCGCTTCAGAAGGGCATGGATTATGTGAATAGCCACACACCGGAGGAGATCGCAGAGACGATCGCGCCGCAGTTCGCGGAGACAGATATCGACACGATCACGGCGATCGTGACGCGCTACTACGAGCAGGACACATGGAAAAAGGATCTGATCTTCGAAAAGGAGAGCTTTGAACTTTTGCAGGATATCCTGGAGAGTGCGGGAGAGCTCGAGGCACGTGTGCCGTACGAGGATCTCGTGACGACAGAGTTTGCTGAGGCAGCCGCAGTCAAGACAGAGGAGGATTGACTGTCAAAGGGCCAGAGCGCAGCGGCAGAGAGAATGGCTGGCATAAAAAGCCAAAGTGCGGCAATCGAAGAATAGGACTATGCGAAAAAATCACCTTCCCAAATGCCTGCGAGCATTGTAAGAAGGTGATTTTGCCTTGAACTATATCCTTTATACATTCATCGGTGCAGACGCCGCGTATCCCGTATAGCACAGGGCACGGCGGCATGTTTATACGATCTCCTTCAGAGGACAGATTGTGACGCCTTCCTCCGTGAGTCTGGCGCGGATCTTCTCCACGAAGGCAAGCGCCTTCGCGCCGTCGCCGTGGACGCAGATCGAGTCGGCCCGGATATCGATGTCGCGGCCGGTGATTGCGGTAACTTTGCTCTCCTTCACCATGCGGACGACGCGGGCGATCGCGATGTCCTCGTCTGTCACCATCGCGCCGTCCTTTCTGCGGTCGACGAGCGTGCCGTCCTCCTCATAGGCGCGGTCAGCGAAGACCTCCTGTGCCGTGCGCAGCCCCATATCGGCAGCCGCGTGCGCCAGTTCGCCGCCGGACAAGGCAAGCACGATGAGATCTCTGTCATAGGCCGCGATGCCCTCGCAGATTGCCTTTGCGAGCGAGTAATCCTTCGCAGCCATATTGTAGAATGCGCCGTGTGGTTTTACGTGCTGCAGCTTCATGCCATTTGCGCGGCAGAATGCGTCCAGTGCCCCGAGCTGGTACAGAACGTATGCCTTCGCTTCCGCCGGACTTACATTCATATTTCTGCGGCCGAAGCCCATCAGATCCGGATAACCTGGATGTGCACCGACCTGAATGCCGGCTTCCTTTGCCATTGCGATCGTCTTTGCCATCACGACAGGGTCGGAGGCATGGTAACCACAGGCAACGTTTGCCGAGCTGATGAGGGGGATCACCTTGTCGTCCATTCCAAGCGTATATCTGCCGAAGCTTTCCCCCAGATCGCTGTTCAAATCTACACGAAACATACTGTTTTCTCCCTCCCAATTCATTTATGCTTTTTATATTTTGTCGTCAGGATATCCCTTCATTTCCCGCGAACGGGATCGTTTGGATTTGAGAGTGCCGAACGATCCATCCGTCGGGAGATACTTACTTCATAAGACTTTCAATAAATCCCGTGTCCGCTTTCCCCTCGCAGAATACCGGATGTCGCATGATCTGGTATTGGAAGTCCAGGTTTGTCTCGATGCCGGTGATCACCATTTCGTCGAGTGCGGAGCGCATTTTCTGCAGAGCTGCCGGGCGATCCGGCGCGTGAACAATGACTTTTGCGATCATGGAATCGTACTCGGACGGAATCTTGTAGCCGGCGTAGATTGCGGTATCAACACGCACACCGTTGCCGGCAGGCAGATGTACATGTGTGATCAGCCCTGGACTTGGCATGAAATTTTTCTCCGGAATTTCAGCGTTGATTCGGCATTCAATCGCGTGTCCACGGGGTTGAATATCATCTTGTGTGAAGCTTAAAGGCTCGCCCATCGCGACGCGGATCTGTTCAATGATCAAGTCTGTCCCCGTAACCATTTCCGTGACACCGTGCTCTACCTGGATTCGGGTGTTCATCTCCATAAAATAGAATTCGCCTTTGGGACTCACGATGAATTCGATTGTCCCGGCGTTTGTATAGTTTACCGTTTTTGCCGCGAGGACCGCATATTCGTTCATCTTTGCGCGGATCTCGTCTGTGATGGCGGGGGAGGGCGATTCTTCGATCAGCTTCTGGTGGTTGCGCTGAACAGAGCAATCTCGTTCTCCGAGCGCCACGACGTTTCCGTGGGAGTCCGCCATGATCTGAATCTCCACGTGACGCGGATTCTCGACAAAGCGTTCCAGGTACATGGTGTCATCGCCGAAGGCGTTGGCAGATTCGCGCTGCGCCATATTAAACTGAAATTCAAACTCTTCGTCGGACTGCGCGACACGCATGCCCTTGCCGCCGCCACCGGAGGATGCCTTGATCATGACCGGATAGCCGATCTCCGCCGCGATCTTCCTTGCTTCTTCCGCGTCATAGACAGGCTCCTTCGTTCCGGGGACAACCGGGACGCCGGCGTCCATCATGGTCTTTCTGGCCTGCGATTTGTTTCCCATTTTGTCGATGACGTCCGCCTCCGGACCGATAAAAGTGATTCCGTTCTCCTGACATTTGCGCACGAATTCACTGTTCTCGGAGAGAAAGCCAAAGCCGGGATGAATGGCGTCCGCCCCCATGTTTTTGGCAGCGGTGATAATACGGTCCATATTCAGATAGCTGTATTTAGCGGGGCCTTCCCCGATGCAGATCCGCTGATCTGCGAGCTGTACATGGAGACTTTTGGCGTCTTCTTTCGAGTACACGGCCACACTGCGGATCCCCATGTTCCGGCAGGCGCGGATCACGCGAACGGCGATCTCCCCGCGGTTGGCAATTAATATTTTGTTGAACAATGCTCCAACCTCCCTCCGGATACTATAATTTCTTCACGCGGAACAGCGGCTGCCCATATTCCACCTTCTGCTCGTTGCTCACGAGCACTGCTTCGATCTCGCAGTCAAATTCGCTCTGAATCTCATTCATCAGCTTCATAGCCTCGAGGATGCAGACTGTCTGGCCGTTTTTCACCTGGTCCCCTACCTTGACAAATGCAGGTGCGTCCGGGGCCGGAGCAGAATAGAATGTACCCACGATCGGTGAGACGATAAAGAGCTTGTCGTCTTCCTTCGGGGTGTCCTCAGATTCAGACGGCGCCGGAAGAGGAGCGGTAGGTACCGGACCGGCCGGAATGCCGGTTGCCACCACAGGCGGATGGTCTAGTTTGCTCATCGTGATTTTAAATTCTCCTTCCTTGAGCGTAAGCTGGGTCAGAGATGATTCTTCCATTATTTTTACTAAACCTTCAATTTTTTCCAAATCCATACTTATCTCTCCTTTTTATTCAAACAATGTCCGCAGGCGTTTGGCGACAAGGCGGCACTCCAGAACTTCTTTGCACGGCTGGTGAATCTCCTTGCGCATCTCATCGAGCTCTTTTACCTCATCCAGATAGAGCTTCTGTGCCTCCTGGACGGTGATTGCCTTGAAACGGATCTTGTGGTCGGTCTTCCTCTGTACGAGTTTGGGGATATCAACGGATGCCACGGTCGCAATCTTGGCGTATCCGCCGGTGGTTTGCCGGTCGGACAGAAGAATGATCGGCTTGCCGTGGGAAGGCACCTGAATCGAGCCGAATGAAATTCCGTCCGAGATGATATCGGAGCTTTCCTTCGGCGCGATGAACGGACCCTCCAGGCGACAGCCCATGCGGTCAAAATCGCTGGTTACGGTGTACTCGCTGTTCAGAAACGTGTCGATCCCCTGCCTGCTGAATTTGTCATCCTGCGGTCCCATGACGACCCGCAAGGTGGCGCCTACCTGGTCGAACTCGTTCAGATCCAGCTTTCGAGACAGGAAGAACGGGAGATAGCGCCGCTTGATACGGAAATTGATGTAATCTCCGGCCATAAGCTTGCGCCCCTTGAAACCGCCCAGAGAGCTCTTCATGTTCGTACAGCGGCTTCCCATGACGACCGGGATCTCCAGATAGCTGGAAAACGCGATATAGCCGCGGCTGCCTGTCCGCGCGCTGCCAAATTTCAGGATATCGCCCTTGTTGATATAGAGGGCCGTGTACATTGGCACTGGCTCGCCGTTGACGGTGGGCTCGAAGTCTCCGCCGGTGATGGCGATGATTGTCGCGGAAGTAAATTCGAGCGTCGGGCCGATCAAGGTGATCTCAAGTACCGCCTCATTCTCCGGATTGTCCAGCAGAAGATTGGCGATCTTGAACGAGCGCACATCCATAACGCCCGCCACGGAGAAGCCCTGGCTCTGGTAGCCGGTACGGCCGAGATCCTGCACGGTCGTCAGCATTCCGCCTTTCAGTATGCGAATTCCCATATCACACACCTCCTTCGTGAACGGTGCATTGATATTCACCGCGGTCTGCCAGTTCTTTGATCCGCAGGTATTCTGCCTCGTCGATCGGGACGAAGCGGATATAATCGCCGGCCTCCACAAGGATCGGTATGTCCCTGCCCGGATCGTATGTCTTTACCGGGGTCATTCCCATGAGCTGCCAGCCTCCCGGGGAGTCCAGCGGATAAATTCCGGTCTGGGAGCCACCGATGCCGACGCTTCCGGCGCTGATTTTCAGCCTTGGGTTCGCGAGACGGGGCGTGTGAATACGCTCATCCAGTCCGCCAAGGTAGGTGAAACCGGGCAGAAATCCGAGCATGTAGATCAGGTAATCTCTTGAAGAATGGATCTGGATGACTTCTTCTTCCGTGAGCCCGGCGTGTTCTGCGATGTTCTGCATGTCAGGTCCGTATTTACCTCCATAGCACACGGGGATCTCAAATACTCGCTTTCTCTGCGTTCCCGCTATGGTCTCCATTTTAGTCAGGGCCAGGACACGCTCCCGAATCTCATCGTAGGAAAGCACTCTTGGATCATAGTTGATCAGAAGAGAGCAGTATGTCGGGATCATATCCACGATACCCTCGATGTGCTGCTCCCGCAAAAGCTGTACAGTGGCGGCAATCTTGCGATTGATCTCGGGACTGATCTCGTTTCCGAATTCGACCAGAAGAGAGGAGTCCCCCGCTGTTAAAATTCTGATATTTTGCATTTGGTATCTCCTTTTAAAGGTGATTTCCACATGTGTGAAACTTCGAATCGTTGTCTTTCATTATAAGAAAAATAAGAAAAGAGTGTATCTCCAAACGAATTGTATGGAGCGAATAATCGTTTGGGACACACTCTTTCGCAACAAAAGGCCTTCGCTGCAAATTATGCAAACAGGGAAGTCACATTCGTGAGGAATGTGTTGATGCCCATGTAAGCAGAGAGAATGACAACCACGACACCGAGCACGAGCATCCAGATCGGGTGCTGGTAAGACTCGCCCATGATTTTTTTGCTCTTGGAAGCAATCAGGCAAATGCCAAGCGTGATCGGGAGGATCAGGCCGTTAAATGCGCCTGCCACGATCAGCAGGGTAGCCGGATTGCCGAGGATCAGCATGATCAGCGTGGATACTGCAATGAAGCCGATGATCACATAGTTCTCATTCTTCTCGATCGCCGGATGGAAGGTCTTCAGGAACGATACAGACGTGTATGCCGCGCCAATGATCGAGGTGATCGCCGCGCACAGAAGCACGAGGCCCGCGAAGCGGTAGCCGATCTGTCCGGCTCCCTGAAGGAACGCGTCTGCTGCCGGGTTGCCGGAATCAAGAGTCACGCCCTTGACCACGACGCCGAGCACGGCGAGGAACAGGAAGATACGGACGATTGTCGCGATCCCGATACCCATGATAGAGCTCTTGTTGATCTCCTTCAGATTGTCCTTGCCGGTGATGCCCGCATCGATCAGACGATGTGCACCGGAGAAGGTGATGTATCCGCCGACTGTGCCGCCCAAAAGTGTGATGATCGGAGCGAACAGAGGCTGAACGCCTGTCGCCGGTACAAAGGTATTTTTGAGTGCGGAGCCGAGCGGCGGCTTCACGACGATGATCACGATGAAGATGACCACGATCATGATCGCGCCGAGAATTTTGGTGAGCGTGTCCATAGCTGCTTTCGCGTTCTTCAGAAGGAACACGACGATTGCGAGGCCGCCTGCCAGCACATATCCGACCTTCGTCGGGATGCCGAGCAGTGTGTTGAAGCCGAGCGCACCACCGCCGACGTTACCGATGTTGAACACGAGGCCGCCGAGTACGATCATAAAGGATACAAAGTATCCGAGACCCGGAAGCACCTTGTTTGCTACGTCCTGCCCGCGCAGGCCCGATACACAGAGCACACGCCAGATATTGATCTGGGCGATCGCGGCAAGGATAATGGAAACCAGGATGACGAAGCCGAAGCTCGCCTGATGCTGGCTTGTGAAGGATGCCGTCTGTGTCAAAAAGCCGGGTCCGATTGCCGATGTTGCCATGAGGAATGCCGCACCGAGCAGTGCGCCACCGCCTTTTTTCTTTTCGTTCATATTTTTAACCTCCTTTTTTCTGAAAATTCAACAAACCCAATCGAGTTCGCAGAACCTTCATGTTATGAGAAAGGCGTCCTGCCGATAAGCAGGGCGCCTTTACCCCTCAGATTCCTGATCATTATATCACACTTTTTCACATTCGCCAAGTAAAATATTAAAGTATTGAATTATTTTTTGTTTTGTACCATATATAAGAGCACGATGATCATTTCATTGCAAAGCAGAATGATACATAGCAAGAATTCAATTTACAGATGCCACTTCAAGTGGTAAACTGGTTCCGGGTGAAATGGAGGAGATTACATGGATTTTATACTGGATTCGCATACGCACACAATTGCGAGCGGTCATGCCTACAATACGATGAATGAGATGGTGCAAGCTGCCTCAGACAAAGGCCTCCGGTTGCTTGGAATCACAGAGCATGCGATGGCCATGCCGGGCACGTGCCATGAGTTCCACTTCACAAATCTAAAGGTACTTCCGCGTGTGATGTGTGGGATCGAGGTGTACTTCGGAACTGAGGCCAATATCATGGACTATGATGGGAAGCTGGATATGAGACAAAGCCTTTTGGAGCGCATGGATGTGGTGATTGCAAGCATGCATCTTCCCTGCATCCGTTCCGGCACGGTGACGGAGAACACACGGGCCTGTGTCAAGGCGATTGAAAATCCGGCGGTGAACATCCTCGGACATCCGGACGATGCGAGATTTCCTGTGGACTACGAGGAGATTGTAGCCGCGGCGAAGGAGCATCACGTTCTGCTCGAATTGAATAACACATCGCTTTGCCCTCATACGACGCGCAAGGATGCCCGCCCGAACGATATCGCTATGCTGGAATTTTGCCGTAGCTATGAAGTGCCAATCATTGTGAACAGCGACGCGCACTGTGCGATGGATGTCGGGGGTCATGAGTATGCGGAGGCTCTTCTTGTAGAACTGGATTTCCCGGAATGCCTGGTAGTAAACAACTCGGTGGAAACGTACAAAAAGTATACGAACCGCGGTTGATTTTCAAGAAAACACTTTACAGTATTAAAGTAAAGTGCTAAAATATAGCTGTAAAATGTTTCTGGTAGAGTTTATTATTGACGGAAATGTTGGGCAGTTGCCCGCTGACAGATATAGGAGAGGACGGGTTATGAGTAAGAAAGTCAGGACAGAAGCGGTTGATGCGCTATTTGAAGCAATTTTGTGCCTGAAGAGCAAAGAAGAGTGCTATCTGTTTTTTGAAGATGTATGTACGGTAAATGAATTGCTCTCTCTCTCTCAGCGCTACGAGGTAGCGCGCATGCTGCAGGAGAAGAGGACATATTTGGAGATCGCGGAGAAGACAGGCGCGTCGACGGCAACGATCAGCCGTGTGAACCGCTCATTGAATTATGGAAATGACGGATATGAGATGGTGTTCTCGCGTCTTCGTGAAAAATAATAACAGACGGAGTGCTGTATTTTGAGCCCGGTAAAGGGTTGTGCTGATGACATGCGTATCGCCGTCCCATCATTTCTGGTCGGACGGCGGTGTATTCATAGAATCAATCATTTTCTCAATCACTTCTTTTTTCAGGTAGATATCCAGACTCAGCAGACAAATAAAACAGAAGAATTGCAGGAATTCACGATCTTCCTCCGGGACATCGGTAAACGAATGCGCTGCCTTGTGGAAACTGTCTGTCACACTGCGGATTGTCCCGCTGATCTGCTCTTTCTCTATGGTATAAATCTCTTCATAAATATTTTGTATGTTGAAGTTCTGGTCTGCGTTGAAAAAGCGGTCTGTCATCGGCTTCAAAATCGCCTGAATATCGTTGAGAGGCAGGAATCCCTTGAGGTAATAGATAAAAATCAGCACGATCATATGCTCCCGGGAGTAACGCTTCTTCTCCGGAGGCGGCAAGAGCTTGTTCTTTGCATAATTGTTGATCATGGTTTTCGTCAGGATTTTGTCGTCCTCATAGCGTCTGGAGTTCTGCAGGTGATCGTCCATAAAGTGTGTCACCTGATCCATATATAAATCGATATTTGGGATATCTGAAAGCTGTATTTGGTCGGTGTTGGCCATCTGCTTCAGAATATCGCCGAGCAGTTTTGTGTATTTTTGGTCCATATAAAAATCCCCTCATCCGCAAATATATAAAATCGCTTCAAATGGTACATTCAGGCATTACGCAAAATTCTCTTATAATTATAAAGTTTTTATGTCGGAAAGGCAAGAGGGGAATTTGCGCTTGCAAGTGAAATGGGTATCAGGTAGAATAGAGAGCGGATGATAGAAAGCGATTCACACAGAAATAACACACGCTGACAGAAGCGCTGAATGCAGGAGAAGTGATGATATGCGCAGGATGGAATTCAAGATGGAGCGGGAAGGACTTGTGAAGCCCGGCGACCAGATCAAGGTTTCAGAAGGCGTGTTGCCCTTCAGCTGGTATTACACGATCGAGCCGGCTGTCGCAATGTCCGCGAACTACGAGAACCGTGAGCGGCTGGCGACGCGGGAAGGGGTGGTCGTCGAAGTGCGCACGGATGAGAGCGGCTACACGGTCGTCGCGGAGTTCGATGAGTGAAATCTGACAAGTAGACGAATGCCGGCAAATTCAGCGATCCCACACACGGCCGAAGGCCGGATATCTTACAAAATACGACAATAGACAAGGATGGAAGCTTATGAATATATATGATTCTTTGAACCCGCAGCAGTGTGAGGCGGTGCGTCATTTTGAAGGGCCACTTCTGATCCTGGCCGGGGCCGGATCCGGAAAGACGAGAGTGCTGACGCATCGAATCGCGCGCCTGATCGAGGAAGAGGGTGTGAATCCCTGGAATATTTTGGCGATTACGTTTACAAACAAGGCTGCGGGTGAGATGAGAGAGCGCGTGGAACGGATGCTCGGGAATGTCGGGAGCGTCTGGGTGTCCACGTTTCACAGCACTTGCGTTCGGATCCTCCGGCGATACATAGACTTGATTGGCTATAGCACGAACTTTACGATTTATGACGGGGACGACCAAAAGACGGTGATCAAGGAGGTCTGCAAACGCCTTGCGGTGGACACGAAGATTTTCAAAGAGCGGTTTTTTCTAAGTGCGATCTCGTCGGCAAAGGACGAGCTGGTGGGACCGGAGGAGTATGCGCAAAGGGCGCAAGGCGATTTCAGGATGCAGAAGGTCGCGCAGGTGTACCGGGAGTATCAGGCGCAGCTTAAGAGCAACAACGCGCTGGATTTTGACGATTTGATCTGCAAGACGGTTGAGCTCTTCCAGAGTGTCCCGGAGGTGCTGGAGTCGTATCAGGAGCGCTTCCGCTTTATCTTGGTCGACGAGTACCAGGATACGAATCTGGCGCAGTTTAGGCTGGTCAGCCTGCTCGCATCGAAGTATCGCAATTTGTGTGTCGTGGGCGATGACGACCAGTCAATCTACAAGTTCCGCGGCGCGAATATCGGCAATATCCTGAACTTTGAGGAGTACTTCCCGGACGCGAAGGTGATCCGTCTCGAGCAGAATTACCGTTCGACGCAGAGCATTTTGGATGCGGCAAATGAGGTGATCCGGCACAATACGGGACGCAAGAGTAAGAAGCTGTGGACCGCCAATCCGGACGGAGAGAAAGTGAAATTCCGGCAATTTATGAATGGATTCGAGGAGGCAGAGTATGTCACCGAGATGATCGTTGGCAAGACGCGGGGTGGCGAGTGGAAGTACGGAGACTGCGCGGTATTGTACCGCACGAATGCTCAGTCTCGCCTGTTCGAGGAGAAATTTCTGCTGGCAAACATTCCATACAAGATTGTGGGCGGCGTGAACTTCTACGCGAGAAAAGAGATCAAAGATATTCTGGCCTATCTGAAGACAATCGCGAACGCGGAGGACGACCTGGCGGTGCGCAGGATCATCAATGTGCCGAAGCGCGGTATTGGGCAGGCCTCCGTCAGCCGCGTGCAGGAGTATGCGATCGAACACGGAAAGAGCTTCT
>CANQEB010000037.1 GCA_947594085.1 uncultured Lachnospiraceae bacterium
TCGTTTACGCCCTCGCCGCTCAGCGTGAAATCAAACTGCCCGTTCTCAAGCTCTCTCCCGTGCAGCGTCTTGTGCGCCCCTACGTCTACCGTGCCGCTCGCGTTATACTCGTTCGCAAAGGTCATGCTATCAACGGTAGCACCCTCACTGTTCTTGATCGTCTTATCTACTTTCAGCGTGCCGTCGTTGTTGTCCGAAATCGTCACTTCTACCGTATAAGATTCTTCCGAATACGTGTAGCCTTCTGCATTAGTTGCTTTCTCGACCACCGTATAGGTGTAGGTATTTCCTACATCCGCCAGTGTATACTTGATCGCGTCAAAGTCTACCAGACCTCCGTCATCGTTCGACTTTGTCTGAAGCACCTCACCGTCCAGCTTCAACTCGAAGGTAAACTTTCCGCCCGGAAGAGCCTTACCTTTCAGAGTCTTATGCGCATCAAGATCAACAGACCCTTCTGCCTCGTATGTGTTTGTAAATGTGAATGTCGCTGTATCGCCCTCAAGTTTAGGCTCACTGCTTACAGTTACAACCTTGCCCTTGCCGTCGATACTAGGTCCTACTATTACTTTAACTTCATATTTTTGGTTGTCGTATATGATCCCGTTCTTCTTATTATTATCAGCCTCTCCCGGAATCTCCTCATATACCTTATAGGTATATACTCCATCCTCCGTGTATTTGATCTGTCCAAAGCCGTGTGCATTGAGATCATGGACGGTAACCGTCGTCTTACCATCCGTCGTGCCTTCCGGCATCGGCGCGCCGCCAACTGCTTCCAGCACAAAGGTGAAACCATCCGCCGGGAACGCATGCGAGTAACTCTTCTTCGCTTTCAGTTCCACTTCGCCGGTCTCTTTATTATTCGTGACGGTCACGTTGCCGGTTGTCGCATCCGACTTAAGTTCAACCATCTGACTTGAGCCATATGTTACCGTGTACTCGAAAGTCCTTCCAACAGGCGTTCCTGCCTCATCGGTCTCGATTACATAGTAAGTCCCCAGATCAAGTTTTTCAAATGTCACTGTTTGCCCGTTTGTAATCAGCTTCACATCGCTGACTCTTTCCGTGCCGGCTTTATCCTTGAAGAGCGCAACATGGAATGGGGTATCATCTTTTGTCGATTCACCATTCAAAGTTACGTTCTTCGTTACGTTGATCTCGCCCTGCTGTTTGTTGTTGAAAATTACCTCCGCAGCATCAACTTCCTGCAGGTTTGTAGGATTCTGTCCGAAAATAGGACGCTTATTGTCCAAGACACGGTAGTAAGTAACCTTCGTTGCACCACCCTCCAAAAGGCTTGGAAGTTCTACATGTGCGACGAATTTTGCACTATCGTAAACATAACCATCCGGACCTTCCGCCGACTCCTCGATCAGATACCAGAGTTCCCACGATATAATAATGGTAGGATCAGGTTCATACGGACCAAAACTAAATCCTTCGCCATTGTTATGCACCGTGCCCTGAGGTTCCCATTCGCGGTTCCAACCATTATATCTGCTTAATTTAAATGTAAACACCTGATCAGTCGCAGGCTGGCCGTCAATTTTCTTACGACCACTCAGTGAGAACTGTCTTCTTATTGTTTTGTTGTTCGTGAACGACGCAGTGTTCTCCGTAACCTCTGCCGTCCCACCCGCAGTCACTTTTACATGAATATCATTTTCACCGGTAAGCGTCGTTCCGTGCTGATTTGGGTGCTCTCTCACAATGTAGTCGCCAGGATCCAAATCCTTGACCTCGGTCGTACCGCTTACACCCTTGTCAACCGTTACAGCTACGCCTTCCTTTACAGGCGTTTCACCGTCTGCTTCATATATATCGAAGAAATACATTCCGTCGACATCCGTATTAGACTCGCCCGCTACGCTCTGGCCATTGATCGTCACGTTCTTCTCGATGAACAGACTGCCTTTCTCCGCAGTATTCGTGCACTCCACAGTCTTAGAGTATTCAGTCGAACTCTCTACCAGCTGAATATGATGAATCTCATTTTTTCCATGCTCCACATGATTACCAATCACAGAGCCGTTTATCGCACCGTCTGAGTCAAAAGATCCTGCCGGAATCAAAACTGTACCCAGACACTCCGTGAATTTAACACTTCCGCTATATGGCTTAACTTCTCCGTTTTCTTTGGTATAGAAGTTCCAAATAATGCTATTTGCAATATCACTCCAAGTTCCTGTCGCCTGTCCATTAACTTTCATTCCCCTTAGATTAATATGATCTCCCGCATCTGTGCAGTCAACATTAATGACAAGGAACTCATCGTCTCCTATTCGTAAGCCAGGATCCTGCCATGCATTTTCAACATGTGGAATATCAAACGGATGCACACCATTTACCACAGTCGCTTTTTCGTCAATTCCATCGCCTTTGGTGACCACATTAGCAACGACAACCGACCCAGAACTTACAAGATCCGCAAGATCTTTAGACAACTGCTCTAAATTATTAAATTCTGACTCAAAATTAATCGGAAACGGTTTGCCTGCTGTTGTAACAGTTGTGTTCTTCGTGTCTACCAGATAGCCTCTGCAATCTGCCAAGCCCTTTCTTCTTACCAATCTGCGTAAATCTTCTGGCTTTCCTTCTACGTACAAGAGTGTCTCATTCTCGCTTCCCATAACGAGTGATGAAGCCACATCATTAAACAAATTTGAGTTTACATTTCCAGTTCCCTCAAAGAATTCAACATACGATGTATTACCGGCACCACCGATCACCGTCGAATTTTCTGCTTCCGTCGAATCATAGGCAACCTTCACCGTCTGTCCATTCACAGTTGCTGAACCATCCTTTAAAACTGGATGATTATCATCATCTAATTCAAATACATAGTAGACTCCTTCGCTAAGATTAGGTATATCTATGGAACCTTTTCCGTCTTCGCCCGTAGTAAGCTCAACTATTCCTCCATTTCCTATAGAAGGCACAAGCTGATAATTTCCTGACGTATCCTTCTGATAAACGCCAAATCTATATTTTGCTCTCTGAGAGTTCGGCCCTACCGCCGTCTTTTTGATGGTAAGCGTAGATGTTGATATGTTGTGCTCCAACACTGTTGTCGTATTACCAATCTGGCTCTCTGACCCAAGAAAATGCTGTACTGCCACCGCACCTTCCATGTGATTTGTATTCTTAAACTCTTTTGCAAATACAGCAAAAGATCTGGCCGTGCCAAGCCGTTTTACAATATCGCCACGCGTCATTGTAGAACCGCTCATTGAATATGTCGCAACCATATTAAGGTTGTCAATCGTCATTGTCGCGCTATTCGCTGCATTATTTTTCCCGACCGTGATGTTCGCGTCAAGCGCTTTTGCATTCCCCTTCTCCGTTACCTGATAAAAAGCAGTCTCATCAAGCAAATTCTCGGAAACACCAGTTGGAATCGGATTATTTTTATATTCAATGTCGACTTCAATCTTGCCCTCCGGAATAATCTCCTGTCCATCCTTCAGAAAAGTAAAATTGTACGCACGCAAACCAAGCAGAGATTTGGTTTCATCCTTCTCTGCTTCGTTTATAGCTGTTACAAGCTCTTTATATTCTTCAGATTTTACATCCTCTACGGTATCCATCTGAAGCACAACCAGATTAGAGTTGAGGAGTTCCTCATCTTCCTCCGCTACCGCAGTGACCTTAATGTCTTTGTCCTCATATACGAACGTCCGATCCTTTTCGACCACCTGCGTCAGTATTATAATAGAGAAGCTATCCGTCGCAAATTCTGCCGAGGACACTGCTCCCTCTTCGGTGACAGCCGCGTCGGTCGTCACGTCCTCTGCGCCCGCCTGCTCATCCAGATGGATTACCTGAAGCTCGGCTGCGTCATTATTCATCGTCTCGCTGCCAAAGTCTTCGTCGTTGTCCTTCTTGTAATCTACCTTGACTGCAACCTCGCACTGCGGCTCGATCTCTTCGCCGTCCAGCTCGAAGTGCATGTCGTATGCTACGTAGTTCGCGATCTCTTTATCTTCGCCGACCGCTTCCTCCGCCTGCGCCAGCTCGTCGGCGGAGATCTCTACCTTCTCGACAACAAACTTTGCATCTGCCGGGATCGCGGTAGGATCGCTGACAGTTGCTGTCACGATCATTGTATCATCTTCATATGTATATACACCTGTCGCTTCCGTCTCTTCCTCGACGATCGCCTCGGTCTCAACCTCCGCCGCCTCAGTCAGGACTTCCGTCTCAGTCTCGGTCAGGGCTTCTGTCTCAGCCTCAGTCAAGGCTTCCGTCTCAGCCGGAATTTCCGTCTCAACCTGGACTCCTACCTCAGTCTGAGCTTCCGTCTCAGTTGGAGCTTCGGTCTCAGTCTGAATTTCGGTCTCCGCCGCGAATTCGCTCTCTGTCTCGGCCGTTGCCTCTGACATAGCTTCCTTCTCGGCCGGTGTCAGGCCCTCCGACTCGCTCTCGAGCTCGGTCTCATCCTCTACCTGCGCGTCCGTCTGCTCGGTCGCCTCGGTCTCGGTCTCCGTCTGCTTCTTGTTACCGGTCACGCCACCGATTACCGCTGCCATCGACGTCATTCCCTGAGAATTGACGAGCATAGCAAGCGCTAACAGCATAGCCAGCAATCTGCTTAAACGACTTGTCTTCTTCATGTTGTTCCCCTTTCTTTGTTGGAGTTTTGAAATGGCCTTCCGGCCGAATCATTGTCTGCTCTTAATTTATTGTTCTGTCATGCTATTTGTTCCGGAAATTTGCTCCCGGTTGCATCGTGTCATGTCCCGGAAATCATTTCCGGTTGTAACGTATTATGTTCCGGAAATCAGCTTTCCGGTTGCCTCATGTCAGTCGTCCGGAACCCCGGAATCCGGGGCATCCAGGCCATCTGGATCTCCCGGGCTTGCGCCCTCCCAGGGGTCGGCCGAATCTCCCGGCCCGCCGGAGCCTCCTTCAGCAAAAACTGTCTCTTCTTCATTGATTGCAGAATCAATCAGGCGAAGCAGCTCCACCACACTCCGGAAGCTCTGCTTGTTATCACCCTGAATCCACTTCAATTGGCCTTGCCAGCTATGATCCTGCGTGTCGTTTATCTCTAGAATAAACATTTGTTTTTTCACGGATGTAACTCCTCCTTATACTTTTCGGCGCTGCGCTCTCTGCACAGCCAGTCGTCCTTCCTTAAATATTCCATAGCACAAATCTTTATCTATATATAAATGTGAAAGAGTGAGAGTGAACAAATCCACATCCATGCTCCGGCTTTTTTATCCCGGCAAAAATGCATAATGCGCGCACTTCACCCAAACTTCACCCAATATTATTTTCGATTATACAGCACACCAGTCACATTTTGGTAACAAAACTGCTCTTTTTCATAAATTTTTGAAATTTTTTTCGGATTTTTTTGTGATAGTTCGCAAAATTATCTCTGTAATCCTACTTTCTCTGAGCTGATTATTTTCTACTTATAAGATGCCATTTTTAAAGTTTAATATATTGAATGAACATTATAAGTTTCATAAAATGAAAAAGGCCGACAGCTCCTTTCTGCCACCGGCCTTCCAGGTCATTTTGCCCTCAATTTTTATCTATTGTTCGCCTACTGCACAGTTCTCAAAAGTTCTCTTGCATGGCTTCCTGCAGTATCCTCTCTTCGTCACACTCCGGCGCATACTTTTCCGCAATTTTCACGATCTGGTCGATTTTCTCCTCCGGCTCTTCCAGCGCATCTGCGATCTGCGCCACGGTGCAACACTTTTTTAGCTTCTTTAGTACCTGCTGAATTAAATACTGCTCCCTGCCAATATCTTCCACTATTTAACTATTGTAATTCTCTCAATCCTCCCACGGCCGGATGCGGTAGCGCACACTCAGCTGTTCGCAGATCGCACGACACTGCTCTTCCTCCTGAGCAGTCAGCGTCGTCGCCACGGTTGTCATCACCACCTGCGGTACATATTTTACGCATTCTCGCGCGAAATCAAGCATCGCATCAAACGATCGCTCCCCAAACTTCGGACGCACAAGCTCATAATATCTCTTCCGGTCTGGCGTGTTGAGGCTAATCGAGACCGTATCGACAAGTCCTTCGAGAAGCGGCGCAATATCTTTTCCATTCACCAGATTGCCCAAACCGTTCGTGTTGATGCGGATCGGCTTCCCATAGTGCTCCTTCACGAAGCGTGCAGTCTCCAGCAGCACATCCAGCGCCTCCGTCGGCTCTCCGAACCCACAGAAGACCACTTCCGCATAATGATCCATATCGAATTTTTCAAACTCCGCCAAGACTTCATCAAGCGTCGGAGTGTGCTCCAGCCAGAGCGGTCCCGACTCCTCCATGCTTTCGCGCGTCTGTCGCAGGCAAAACGTACAGGCGCACGGACACTTGTTTGTCAGATTTACGTAGAGATTATCGTGTACTTCATATAAAATTGTCATTGCAGTGTGCTTCATGATAGGATCGTCCCTTCCGCCTGCTCTTTCATTTCAGTCATTTCTTATCGCCCGGCAGAAAATGAAATTATATGCTTTCCGCCTTCTTATGCACTCTCTCACATTGACGCCACCGCTCATGTCTACTTAGCGGCCAGCAATGCATCGATTTCCTTCAACAGCTCCATCTCGCTCTGGTACTCGTGCATGATCCCGTCCTCGCTGAGCAGAACCCCTTGCCAGCCGGCTCTGCGACGGCTCTGCACCAGAATGTCAAACGTGTAGCGTGCGCCCTGTTTGGCCAGAATCTCCTCGTCCTCCAGAAAGAGCTCCGGCGTGGCATAACCGCCCTTTCTGGCCGCCATGCCCCGGAAGCTCCGCTTTTCCTGGAAAGTTTGCGGGTAGCCTCGCATATCGAAAAGCTTATCCGCCAGCACAATCAGCTCCCCGAAATCACGAAAGCTGACTGGCTCACGGTTCATCTTGCTGTAAAATTTTCCCTGAAAATCATTCGCGATATCACTGTCTATACAGACGCGGATGCTATTCGCCGGATACGTCCGGCTCTTATTCTTATCTTCCATATCGTTGTTCTCCGTTCTCCCAACTGTCCTCGCTCTTTTTCCCAGCTACTTCTCTCAGCTGCTTCCCTCAACTTCTCCCAGCTACTTCTCTCAGCTGCTTCCGCCCCGTCTGCTCACTCGTTCATCTTCGCGAGCTTCGCCGCCTGATCCGCCGCAATACAGCTATCGATGATCTCCTGAATGTCCCCATCCATAACTTTCTCCAGCTTATAGAGCGTCAGGTTGATCCGATGATCCGTCACACGTCCCTGCGGGAAATTGTATGTGCGGATCTTCTCGGAGCGATCCCCGGTGCCAACCTGGCTCCTGCGCAGCTCCGCCTCCGCATCATGCGCCTTCTGCTGTTCAATGTCATACAATTTCGCCCGCAGCAGCGCAAACGCTTTCGCCTTGTTCTGCAACTGTGATTTCTCTGTCTGACTATAAATGACAATTCCCGTCGGATAATGTGTCAACCGCACCGCTGAGTCTGTCGTGTTGACGCACTGGCCGCCGTTGCCCGACGCGCGCATCACGTCAATGCGGATGTCCTTCTCATCAATCACGACATCCAGCTCCTCCGCCTCCGGCATCACGGCCACCGTGATCGTCGAGGTGTGGATCCGCCCACCTGACTCCGTCTCCGGCACACGCTGTACGCGGTGCACGCCGGATTCGTATTTCAGCTTCGAGTACGCACCCTGTCCGGTAATCATGAAACTGACATACTTCATGCCGCCGATGCCGATCTCCTCGACGTCCATCGTCTCGACCTTCCAGCGCTGGCTCTCCGCATAATGCACATACATGCGATAGATTTCGGCCGCAAACAGCGCCGCCTCGTCTCCGCCCGCACCCGCGCGAATCTCTACGATTACGTTTTTGTCGTCGTTCGGGTCCTTCGGCAACAACAAAATCTTCAGCTTCTGTTCGAGCTCCCCAATCTGCTTCCGCGCGTCGGCAAGCTCCTCTTTGAGCATCTCTCGCATCTCCTCGTCGGACTCTTCCTCCAGCATCGCAAGACTGTCGTCGATCGTCTCCTTGCATTTGCGGTATTCCCTGTACGTATCCACGATCGGCTGCAGGCTGCCCTGCTCCTTCATAAGCTTCTGAAACTTCGCCTGATCCGCGATCACCGCGGGATCGTTGAGCATATTCAGGATTTCCTCAAACCGCATCAGAAGATCGTCTAATTTATCAAACATGGAACTTCCTCCCTCCAATCACTCGGTCATACCCGGCCAGATCCCGAATCACTTGAATCTCTGTGAAACCTGCACCCGCCATCAGATCACGCACCGCCTTCGCCTGATCGTACCCAATCTCAAAAAGCAACCACCCGCCGTCCAGCAGATGTGCCGGACTCTGCCACACGATTTCGCGGTAAAAGAGCAAGCCATCCTCCGATCCATCGAGTGCCTGAAGCGGCTCATGCAACCGCACCTCCTCCATCAGCTCAGCGATCACCGATGTGCGAATATAGGGCGGATTCGACACGATCATATGATATTTTTTCTCAATTCCTGTCTCTACTCCAACTTCTATTCCGGCCTCAAATCCGGCTTCCATTCCCGCAAACAGATCGCTCTCGATGAATTGCACTTGCACGCCCAGTCGCCGTGCATTTTCCCGCGCAACCGCAAGTGCCTCAGGTGAAATGTCTGAAGCATCCACAGATATCTCCTGCCTGGCACTTTCCGCACCTTTTTCATTCTTCTTATCGCTTGCAATCCTCCGCGCGATGTACTCCGGTCCTAATTTTGCTAAGCTCACCGCAATGCACCCAGAGCCGGTGCACAAATCAAGCACTCGCATGCCCGGCCGCAGTCTCGTCAACGCCTCCTCGACAAGCGTCTCTGTGTCCTGCCGCGGAATCAGTACATGCTCATTCACCAGAAACGGCAACCCCATAAACTCCTGCTCTCCGGTCAAATGCTGCAAGGGAATGTGTCTGCCTCGCTTCTCCAGCAGCTTCCAATATTTTCGGATCATCTCTTCCGCAGAGCAATCCTGACACAGCAAATCCGGAGAGTCCGCCGCTCGCGGAGACACATTGATTATATCCTGGCTCTCCGCCGCTCGCGGAGACACATTAATTATATCCTGGCTCTCCGCCGCCTGCAAAGTCGCACAGACCGCCCCTAGGCTCTCCGTCGCCCGTGCCAGATATTGTGCGCGGCTCAGCCCCGTCACATGCTCCAGCAATAGCCACGCATCCACAGCTGCGTCCGAAATGCCGTGCTCCTCCAAATATTCTTTCCCGAAACACAACATTTCCCGCAGGTTTCCCGGTTTCCTTCGCTCATCAAATTCTGATTTCCACTCTGTCTCAGCCAAGACTTTCCTCCGAATCAGTTCCATCCGCAGCCTTCTCGTCCAACTCGTAGTGCGTCCCGAACTCCCGGTTTTCAAACTCTCTCCAGTCAAACACCGCCTCAACCGACGCGATTGCCACCTCGATCATCGAATCGTCCGGCTCCTTCGTCGTCATATGCTGCAGCAGCATGCCCGGCTTGCTCAGAATATTGACGATCTTGCTATCGCTCGTCCCCGCTAGCCGGATGAATTCATACGACACACCCGCAATCAGCGGCAACAGCGCCAGGCGCAGCACGACACGCCAGAATCCCGCATGCACATGGATCAGCGCAAACAGCGGAATACTGACCACCATGATAAAGACAATACTTACAAACATCACAATAAACAGAAAGCTCGTACCGCAGCGCTTATGCTCGCGCGAACTCACCCGCACATTCTCCACGTTCAGCTCCAGCCCGTGCTCAATACAGTTGATGCACTTGTGCTCCGCTCCGTGATACATGAAATTGCGCTGAATGTCCTTCATTCTCGAGATCAGGTACAGGTATCCAAAGAAGATCAGCAGCTTCACAATGCCCTCCGCCACCAGGATCAGTGTCTCGGACGCGATCACATTCCTCAGAAAACGCGACAAAAAATACGGCAACAGAATAAAAAGCGCCACCGAGAAAGCAAGCGAGAAAATCACCGTCGCCGTCATCAGAGCATCGTCCCCGGAGGAATCCGGATCCTCGGCCTCTTTCTTCAGCTTCGCCTCGCACTTGTCGAGCACCTTCTGAGCCTCAGTCTCTTTTCCGCGTGCTTTAAGCTTCTCCGCCTTGGCCTGCGCCTTCTTCCGCGCCTTGCCCTCACGCTCCGCCCGCTCCTCGTCGGTCTCCTCCGCAAAGAGCGTCGCGGAGTACATCAGCGCTTTCATGCCAAGCACCAGCGAGTCAACAAAATTGACCACACCGCGGATGATCGGCAGCTTCACGAAATTCTGATGCTTGAATTTCGAACTCTTACAGTCCTGCACATCCACCACGATCTGCTTATCCGGCGTCCGCACCGCCACAGCATATTTGCCGCCGTTGCGCATCATGACGCCCTCTATCACCGCCTGTCCGCCTATCCCGGATGGTTTCATTGTAATTCCTCCTTCATCTTCCTCAAAAAGCCCGACGGAGCGCTTTGTGCTTCGCACTCTCGGGCTTTATCGCATAAACGCAAACGGGACTGCCGCAAAACAGCCCGCACCTCACGAGCTCTACTTGACGACAGTCCCCTATGATCTCTGAACTATTTGGATTCAATTCCGTACTTCTTATTGAATCGCTCGATACGGCCGCGGGCTGCTGCAGTCTTCTGCTGACCCGTGTAGAACGAGTGGCACTTGGAGCAAATTTCCACGTGGATATCCTTCTTCGTGGAACCGGTCACAAACGTGTTGCCACAGTTGCATGTCACAGTTGCCTGATAATACTCCGGATGGATTCCTTCCTTCATGATTTTCACCTCTTCCTCTTTGATCGTGAACTGCGGCCCAGCGTATCCGCGGCCCATCCGCCGCTCGTCTTCCCGACTCATTCGCCCCGGCCCTTTTCCGGTCGATGCCGCTCGATACTACCACGGCAAGCCTTCCCGGACTATCCCTGCAAGTCCCTGCAGTTCGCTGTCTCGTCTTAAATTATAGAACAGCTTATAGATGATAGCATATTTTCGGCGAAAATGCAACCAAAAAATTTACTTACACAAACTTCTGCCTGCGCACCCGCTGCACGAGCTCACGGTTGTCCTTCGTATGCACAAACATATTCAGAATATTCTCAACCGCTTCCTCGGACTTCAATCCATTCAACGCCCGGCGCATGATATAGACTGCCTCCTGCTCCTCGCGGTCGAGCAGGAGATCCTCGCGCCGTGTGCCGGATTTCGGGATATCGATGGCCGGGAACACGCGCCGCTCGGAGAGCTTGCGGTCCAGCACAAGCTCCATGTTGCCGGTGCCTTTAAATTCCTCATAGACGACGTCGTCCATCTTGCTGCCCGTATCCACGAGCGCCGTCGCCAGGATTGTCAGACTGCCGCCCTCGCGCATCTTACGGGCCGCGCCGAAGAAACGCTTCGGCATGTGCAGCGCCGCCGGATCCAGCCCGCCCGAGAGCGTCCTGCCGCTTGGCGGTACCGTGAGGTTGTACGCGCGGGCCAGGCGCGTGATGCTATCGAGCAGGATCGTCACATTCTCCTGCTGCTCCACGAGCCGCTTCGCGCGCTCGATCACCATCTCGGACACCCTCTTGTGGTGCTCCGGCAGCTCGTCAAACGTCGAGTAGATGACCTCCACGTTGTCACCGCGAATCGCCTCCTTGATGTCCGTGACCTCCTCCGGCCGCTCATCAATCAACAAAATTAGAAGCTTCATGTTGGGATCGTTCTCCAAAATCGACCGCGCCACGTCCTTCAGAAGCGTCGTCTTGCCGGCCTTCGGTGGCGAGACGATCATGCCTCTCTGCCCCTTGCCGATCGGAGAAAACAGATCCACAATCCGCATCGCGACCGCCCTGGATGCGCGTTCCATGCGCAGACGCTCGTTCGGAAAGATCGGCGTCATGTCCTCGAAATTGTAGCGCTTCATCGCCTCAGAGGGCACCTTTCCATTGATCGTCTTCAGATAGAGCAGCGCGCTGAATTTCTCCTGCTGCGCCTTGATCCTCGTATTGCCGGAGATGATGTCCCCTGTCTTCAGATTAAACTTGCGGATCTGCGACGGGGAGACATACACGTCGTTCTCGCCCGGCATATAATTGTCGCTGCGGATAAAGCCGAAACCGTCCTGCATGACCTCCAGGATGCCAGTCGCCACCTGCCCGCTGTCGAGCTGCGAAAGCTCTGTCGGCGGCTTGTCCCGGTTGTCCTGTCGCTGAGCACCCATCTCTGCGCTCTGCCTCGGCGCTGCTGCCTCCGCGCGGCTATCGCGCTCCATGCCCTGCCTCGGCGCTGCCGCCTCCGCGCCTGTCCTCTCCTTATGCGACGCCAAATTTTGTGTGTCGCCGTCATTCTCCCCGCGATTCCTGCGGGCCTGCGGTTCGGTCTTCTCTTTTGGCGCTTCGACTTTCTCCTTCGGCGCCTCGACTTTCTCCTTCTGCACTGCGGCCTGCGCCTTCTTGTCCACTTCATCCTGCGCGAGCATCGCCTCCACGAGCTCCGCCTTCTTCATCCCTGAAGTGCCCTTCATACCCCTGGCCTTTGCCAGATCCCGCAGCACCGTCAGAGACAATGATTCATACTTTTCTCTCATACTCACCTCATAAAATATATTTTTGAATTAAATTGCATTTGAAAATTATACTATGATAAAATATCTGTTCAAAAATAGAATGTCCTGTTGGAATAATTGTCTGAATCGACAGAGACGAATCCCCGATAAACATCGCTTTTCCTTATCTTACCACAGGCCTTGCAAAATGAAAAGAGGGAAATTTCGCTTCGCTGCAAGAAAAAAGAGGAAAATCCCATTCCGGGAAATCCCTCTCATAAGTAGCATGATAAATCAACGATCCAACGTTGCAAAATCACCGCGTGACCATGCCGCCGAGCATTCCGCCGCCTGCGCAGATCACGAGCGCAGTCATACTCTGCACGAGCCCTGACTGGACCGAGCGGTCGCCCATCCCCGAAATCAGAAACAGCAGGAGAAAATACAGGATCCCCAACAACATTCCCCAAGCAAATTTTCTTCTCGATGCCTTTCTGCCGCAATAACAGCCGCCCAAAAAACACGAGATGGCATATGTCACCAGAATAGAGGTCTCCATCACACCGGTCTCCGGCTGCAGCTTTAGCATCACAAATGCCAGGATCAGCAGGATCACCGTCGTCGTGAAGCATGAAAGCACAAGACCCAGAAGCATTCCCGATGCCATTTTCCCTTTCGTTCGCAATTGTTCCACTACTATCCCTCCCGTCACAGTCTTGTTCATACTCGGGGGCAGCTCAGGATACCTGATGTACGCCCATTGTCTGCGTCACCCCTGGCCTTCCCTTCTGCTTATGTATATGCCCCCGAATGCGCGATTATTTATTGCATTTTCCACAGATATATTGTATAGTCTCATTAATTGCTTCAAAGCCTTTATTTGTTTTCGGAAAGTTCTCCTGCAAGAAAACTTTCCCCAGCCATGTTTTGCGACAAAGGAGATGATTTCTTGGCCTCAGATGACGCCATACAACTATTGATACTGATCATACTTGTACTTTTGTCCGCGTTCTTTTCCTCGGCGGAAACCGCGCTCACAACCGTGAACCGTATCCGCCTGCAGGCGCTCTCGGACGAGGGCGACCGCCGCGCGGACATCGTGCTGAAGACAATAGAGAATTCGCCAAAAATGCTGAGCACGATCCTGATCGGCAACAATCTGGTCAACAACTTCTCGGCAGCACTCGCCACCGCCCTGGCCATCAAGCTCTTCGGAAACGGGGCAGTTGGCGTCGTGACCGGAATCCTCACGATCCTGATCCTGATCTTCGGTGAGATCACGCCCAAGACCTTCGCGACCGCGAACGCCGAGAAGCTTTCGCTCGCTTATGCGTCTGTCATTCTGTTTCTGATGAAACTGTTGACGCCGGTGATCTACATCATCAACAACATCTGCAGATTTTTCCTGCGACTGATGCATGTGAACACAGATGAGTCGCTAAACACAATCACCGAACAGGAGCTGCGCACGATCGTGGACGTCAGCCACAAGGAAGGTGTCATTGAGAAGGAAGAGCGTCAGATGATTTACAATGTCGTGGATTTCGGGGATTCCCTGGCGAAGGACATCATGGTTCCGCGTGCGGACATGGCAGCTATCAGCGAAACCGCCTCCTATGCAGAGGTCAAGGAGCTCTTCCACGCAGAGCGCTATTCCCGCCTCCCGGTCTACAAGGAA
>CANQEB010000038.1 GCA_947594085.1 uncultured Lachnospiraceae bacterium
TGCCACATGCCTCGAGGAGCGACAGCACTGTCTGGAGCTCTTTTTTTGTCACGTTGTCAGAGGGGCAGACGGCGGTCATGCCCTCGCCGACCATTGCTGGGGTGTTTGGCATCGTGCGGATCAGCTTGATCTTCTTGCCGAACCAGCCCGTAATCGTGGCGATCGATTTGCCGGGCGCAATGGAAACGATCACCTGATTCTGTGTGATGCAGTCCCGGATCTCGTGGATGACCTCCTCGTAGAATTGCGGCTTGACCGCGAGAACGACAATGTCCGCGCCGGCAGCGTCTCGGTTGTAGCGCGCCGTATGCACGCCGTAGGTCTGCGCTGCGCGCGTGAGCGTTTCCTTGTGCAAAGCAGATACGATGATCTCGTCCGCGGGGATCAGTTCTTTCTTTAATATTCCGCCTATGAGCGCGGTTGCCATGTTGCCGCAGCCGATAAATCCAAGCTTCATAATAGCTCACGTCCTTTCCTTTTCACTCGTGTTTTCAGTATCTTATCAGGCAATGTTATCCTTCACAAAACTACCTGTGCAGATCTATAAATTCATTATAACTATTCTGCTCGTTTTGTCTATGAATAAAAATAATTTTCGAGAGGAAAATCAACAGTGCCGGTATTGACAGGAAGAATAATTTCTGGCTATAATAAATTCACAATTTATTTTGGCCAAACTTTTGCACTGTTATTTAGAAAGGCGTTTTTGAAAGGAGTCTGCCATGACATATATCAAAAGAGCCGCTGAGGATACAATCCGACGGGTTTCCAGAATGTTTCCGGTGCTTTTGCTGACGGGTCCGAGGCAGGTGGGCAAGACCACCCTGTTGCAAAGACTGTCGGAGGTAGAGGGAGAGTCTGGTGTCAAACGCAAATATGTGGCGCTTGACGACCCGGATGTGAGATATCTCGCGAAGCATGATCCGGCTCTATTTTTGCAGAGATACACGCCTCCGGTATTGATTGACGAGATTCAATACGCTACGGAGCTGCTTCCTTATATCAAAATGAGTGTTGACCGTTCCAGGCGAAAGGGCGATTTCTGGCTCACGGGTTCCCAGGTGTTCCGTCTGATGAATCACGTCAGTGAGAGTCTGGCCGGACGTGTCGGTATCGTGAACCTGCTGGGACTGTCGGACGCGGAGATTTATCAGACGCCGAGCGAAGCGTTCTCGACGGACGTAGACTATCTGACGAAGCGTTTGGACGTTGCAAAACCGCGAGGGCTGAATGAGATTTATCAGAGAATCTTCAGAGGCTCCATGCCGGAGCTTTATGCGGACGAGTCAATCGACTGGGAGACATACTACCGCTCTTATGTAGACACATATCTGCAAAGGGACATCCTCGATCTGGCGAAGGTTGCCGATGAGATGCAGTTTTATAATTTCATGACGATTGTCGCGGCGCAGATCTCAAGACCGGTCGTATACGGCGAGCTGGCGGCTGCGGCGGGCATATCGGCCCCGACCGCGAAAAAATGGCTGTCCATTTTAGTCTTGTCGCGTGTCATCGTGCTGGTGCAGCCATACCACAACAATGCGCTGAAGAGGGTAGTGAAAATGCCGCTTCTTCACTTTACGGACACAGGATTGGCGGCTTATTTGTTGAAGTGGGGGAATCCGGAAGCGTTGGAAAAGGGCGCAATGTCAGGCGTATTCTTTGAGAACTATGTATTTTCAGAGATTTACAAGAGCTACCTCAATGCGGGCAAGGAGCCGCCGATCTTTTATTACAGAGACAAAGATCAAAAGGAGATCGATCTGCTCTTATATCAAAACGGGGTACTCTCTCCGATCGAGATAAAAAAAGCTGCCTCACCGGGCATGGCGGCGATCAAGAATTTCCATGTTTTGGATTCGCTTAAAAAGCCGGAAGCATTCGACGGATTAGAGGCGCTGAAGGTGGAGGTCGGGACCGGCAGTGTCGTCTGTATGTCCGGCGATCTGTTGCCGATCGATGAGAAAAACTGGTACGTGCCGGTGTGGCTGATCTGAGAGATCGCAGGAAGGATTCCGTATCCTGCCCGAGGCTTACGAAGCACGGCAGACAGCGGATTATTACAGTCGACGCTGCCATGATAGAGTATACGAAACACGAAGTACGATGCAGAAGAATACAGGCGTAGAGTGAGGGAGAGACAATGTCCGAATATTTGCTCGACAAACTGAATGAGTACGGCGCGTCCGATTTCTACCCGCTGCACATGCCGGGGCACAAGCGGAGGATCAGCCATTTCGGAGATCCGTTCGCGATCGACATCACGGAGATTGACGGCTTTGACGATCTCCATCACGCGCAGGGAATCTTGCTGGAAGCGCAGCGCAGGGCGGCGCGGCTGTACGGTGCGGAGGAGACGTATTATCTGGTAAACGGGAGCACTTGCGGGATTCTGACGGCAGTTGCGGCCTCGACAACAAAGGGCAGTCGGATTCTGATGGCGCGCAACAGTCACAAGTCATGTTACCATGCTGCGTTCTTGAATGACTTACATGTGACGTATGTCTATCCGCCGGTTGCAGAGATGGACGCGGCGGCAGCAAGCGCGTACAGTGTTTCGGGCGAGGGGACTCTGACGGCAAGCGCGCATAGTGTTTCGGGCGAGGGGACTCTGACGGCAAGTGCGCGCAGTGTTTCAGGCGAGGAGACTTTGACAGCAAGCGCGCGCAGTGTTTCGGACGGAGGAGTCCTGCGGGCTGGAAAGGGCTGCGGGATCTGCGGTAGTATTCGCCCGGAAGATATTGCGGAGGCGCTGCGACAGAACCCTGACATACGGGCGGTGCTTGTGACTTCGCCGACCTATGACGGCGTGGTGTCGGATATCGGCGCGATCGCGGAGGCGGTGCACAATGCGGGAGCTATTCTGATCGTGGATGAGGCGCACGGCGCACATTTTGGGATGCATCCATATTTTCCGAGGCGGGCACTTGCCTGCGGGGCAGACATTGTGATTAACAGCCTGCACAAGACACTTCCTTCGCTGACACAGACGGCGCTTTTGCATGTACAGGGCGATCGGGTGGACCGGGAAAAGCTAAGGAAATATCTGGATATCTATCAGACCAGCAGCCCGAGCTATGTCCTGATGGCTGGCATGGATGCCTGCATCCGATTGCTGGAGGAACAGGGCCGTGAGCTGTTTGACACATTTGCAGAGCGGTTGGAGCAGATGCGAGGTGAGCTGCGGCGGAAGCTGCGGATATTGCGTTTGATAGATGGGGCGTGTTCCCAGGGGAGAAATGAAGCCGGACAAAGTATAGCAGATTTGAGAGATGCAGAGTTGCCGAAAAATGAGCTTATATATGATTTTGACCGTTCAAAAGTTTTGATTTCTACGGAGCGATGCGAGATGACTGGCCCGCAGCTCGCGGATATTTTGCGAAAAAAATATCATCTGGAGTCAGAAATGGCTGCAGCCAATTATGTGACGGCGATCATGACCATTGCAGATGAGCAAGAGGGGTTTGACCGGCTGGCGGCGGCGCTTCTGGAGATTGATACTAAGCTGACGGCAGAGTCTAAGAATGCTCTGCCGGAGAATTCAGAAAAGAGATATAACGCCCAACAAGAGTATTGTACCTCTAAGAATGCTCTGCCGGAAAATTTAGAAAAGAGATATGACGTCCAGCAAGAGCATTGCGTTTCTAAGAATGTCCTGACGAGAAGTACAGAAACGAGAACCGACCCGGACATATTAGGATCCAGGAATTATGGGAACGAAGACGCGCTGAGTATCCGTCAGGCACAGGAGTGTCCGACGGAGCAGATGCTGTTGTCGGACAGTGCAGGCAGAATTTCTGCGGAATATATCTATCTGTATCCCCCAGGTATTCCACTGCTTGTTCCGGGGGAGCGAATCGCGGAAGAACTGCTGTTGCGGCTTCAGCGGGAGCGGGACGCCGGGCTTACCCTGCGGGGTATGGAGGACGATAGCGGAAAAGTGGTTCGAGTCGTAAAGGAAGCGGCATGCGAGCCCGAATAAAACGTTGTTGCAGTTATCTGCAGGGTGAGATTTGTTTTGATAGCATGCACAAACGTATTTGCTCCAAAGCGGGATGACGGAAGACCCTCAAAGCGGAATGGCGAAAGAATCCCAAAGTAAGATGACGAAAGGACTCCATAGTGAGATAGCGAAAGAACTTTGTGGACGATGGCACGAGGCTGTGATATACTGATCTTGCGCGGGAAGATATAAAAGCAAAGGATTCGTAAATATAAAAATATGGGAAAACTGTTTTATATGATGGGCAAAAGCTCATCAGGTAAAGATACAATTTATGAAGAAGTGCTTTCCAGAAGAGAGCTCGGACTGAGACCGTTTATCATGTACACAACGCGGCCGATCCGTGCAAAGGAGACGGACGGAGTACAGTATCATTTTGTCACGGTGGAGAAGCTGCGTGAAATGCAGGAGAAGAGGCAGGTCATTGAGCTTCGGGAGTACGATACTGTGTATGGGAAATGGTATTACTTCACGGCGGACGGGGACAAGATCGACATGGAACACTATGATTATCTGGCGCTCGGGACGCTGGTATCGTTTCGGAAGGTGAGGGATTATTACGGGGCTGGTCGCGTGGTGCCGATCTACATCGAGGTGGACGACGGCAATCGGCTGGAGCGGGCATTGAAGCGTGAGCGGAAGCAGATCGTTCCGAAATACGAGGAAATGTGCCGGCGCTTTTTGGCCGATCAGGAGGATTTTTCGGAGGAGAATATCCGTGCTGCCGGGATCACAAGGCGTTTCCGAAACGACGATGACCGACAGATCTGCATGGATGAGGTGGCGTCGTTTATTGCGCAGGAGATAGCGTCAGACTGAGAAGAGCCTGGATTCCCACAGTAAATAGAATCTTAAGAGAACATCTGGGGAATCATGGCGATCAATGTGTCTGATTCTCACAGTAAATAAAATCTTAAGAGAACAGTGCGGTTGCAACGCTTCACAAGAATATGAAAATGTGATATACTCATAAATGATCACATTATTTTGTGATAATGGTAGGACCAGCAGTTGTGAAGTACGGCATGTTCGCCGCGAAGATCTGAGGAGACAGGCGATGGCAGGATTTAAGGATATGATCGGGCACAAGCAGGAGATCGCCCACCTGGAACGCGCAATAGAGACCGGCAAGGTCAGTCACGCGTATATATTTACCGGTGAGAAGGGGACGGGCAAGAAACGTCTGGCGGATGCGTTTGCCATGACGCTTCAATGCACTTCGGACGGGGAGAGACCGTGCGGAGAATGTCATTCCTGCAAGCAGGCGGCGAGCGGCAACCACCCCGATATCATCTACATCATCCATGAGAAGCCGGCGAGTATCGGCGTCGACGATGTTCGGGTGCAGCTTACCGGAGATATTCAGATTCGCCCTTACAATGGCAAATACAAGATTTATATCATTCCGGAGGCGGAGAAATTGACGGTTCAGGCCCAGAATGCGATCCTGAAGACAATCGAGGAGCCGCCGGAATACGCAGTGATCATATTGCTTACATCGAATGAACAGGTCTTTCTCGAGACGATCCGCTCGCGCTGCGTGGTGCTGCATCTGAAGCCGGTGCCGGACGAGCAGGTCAAAGAATATTTGATGGAGCAGCTGATGGTGCCTGATTACCAGGCAGATATCTGCGTCGCGTTCGCGCAGGGAAATATCGGCAAGGCAGTGCGGCTGGCGTCTTCTGAGGATTTCGCGGCGGTCAAGGCATCGGCCATGATGCTGATCCGGAATGCGGGCAAGATGCAGATCAGCGAGCTCATTGATTATGTGAAAGAAGTCCAGGAATACAAGGTCTCGATCCAGGATTATTTGGATATCCTTGCGCTCTGGTACCGGGATATGGTATATTTCAAGGCGACGCGTGACATTGACGGAATCGTGTTCAAGGACGAGCTCCGGACGATCCGCGATACAGTCAGATATTGTACCTACGAAGGCGTTGAGGAGGTTGTGAACGCGATCGAGAGCGCGAAGGCTCGCTTGAGCGCAAATGTGAATTTTGATCTGACAATGGAGCTTTTGTTCCTTGTCATTAAGGAGAACATACATGGTTAAGATTGTAGGAGTACGTTTCAGAAATGCGGGGAAGGTCTATTATTTTGACCCGAAGAATTACGATATAAAGCAGGGCGATCATGTGATCGTTGAGACGGTGCGTGGTGTCGAGTATGGCACAGTGGTCGGGGGGATTCACGATGTGGAGGACAAATCTGTCGTTCAGCCGCTCAAATCAGTGATCCGCACGGCGACGCCGGACGACGATGCCCGGGCGCAGCGCAATCGCGAGAAGGAGAAGGATGCGCTGAAGATCTGCCAGGAAAAGATCGCGAAGCATGGACTTGATATGAAGTTGATCGATGCGGAGTACACGTTCGACAACAATAAGGTGCTATTTTACTTTACCGCAGACGGAAGGATCGATTTCCGCGAGTTGGTCAAGGATCTGGCGGCTGTGTTCAGGACTCGCATTGAGCTGCGGCAGATCGGGGTGAGAGACGAGACAAAGATTCTTGGCGGGATTGGCATTTGCGGACGCGTGCTTTGCTGCAACAGTTATCTGTCCGAGTTCGCGCCTGTATCGATCAAGATGGCCAAGGAGCAGAATCTGTCGTTGAATCCGACAAAGATTTCCGGCGCATGTGGCAGACTGATGTGCTGCCTGAAGAACGAAGAGGATACGTATGAATACCTGAACAGCAGGCTTCCGGGTATCGGAGATATCGTGACGACGCCGGACGGGCAGAAGGGCGAGGTCAGCAGTGTGAATGTTCTGCGTCAGCGCGTGAAGGTATTGTTCGACGTGGAGGACGAGAAGGAGATTCAGGAGTTTGACGTCAAGGATCTGAAGTTTAAGCCCAGGAAGCGCAAGGACAAGAGTAAGGGCAAAGAGAAGGACAAGGAAAAGGACAAAAAGAAGAACAAGGGCGGCAAGAATGATACCTTGCAGGAGGGCGCTTCCGACGAAGAGATGAAAGAATTGGAAGAGCTGGAAGAGTTGGAGGAACTCGACAAAAAAGAAGGGAAATCAAAACTGGATGAGGATTGAACTCAGAGAGGGAGAACGGCTGGACGATCTGCGCAGAGGCGGCTACAGGATTATTCAGAATGAAAAGTTGTTCTGCTTTGGTATGGATGCGGTTCTTCTCTCCGGCTTCGCCCGGGTGAAGGAGGGCGGCCATGCGCTGGATCTGGGTACGGGAACCGGTATTATACCGATCCTGCTGGCGGTGAAAACCCGAGGTGAGCACTTTACCGGGCTGGAGATTTCAGAGTATTGTGTCGATATGGCGCAGAGGAGTGTTGTACTCAACGAGCTCGAGCATCGGGTAAAGATTGTTCAGGGAGATATCAGAAAGGCCGGAGAGCTGTTTGCCCCGGCTTCTTTTGATACAGTTACTTCGAATCCGCCATATATGACAGCACAGCACGGCCTAGTAAATCCGGATCTGGAAAAGGCAGCAGCCCGCCACGAGATTTTGTGTACGCTTGAAGATGTCGTGCGCGCGGCGGCGAAGCTTCTGTGCGTTGGGGGACATTTTTATATGGTGCATCGGCCGTTCCGGCTGGCGGAGATCATCCGAGTCTTGTCGCAATATCGCCTGGAGCCAAAGCGTATGCAACTCGTCTACCCGTACGTCGACCGCGAGCCAAATATGGTGCTCATCGAGGCAGTGCGCGGTGGGAGATCACGGATGACGGTCGAGAAACCGCTGATTATATATGAGCGTCCCGGTGTGTACCGGGATGAGATCCTTGAGATTTACGGGTATTAAAGGCGCGATGGATGTCGAAGGAGAATCTGCATGAAAGAGATGGAGCGAAAAGGCATGGACCTGACAGAGGATAATGTTCAGAACAGCGCAGGGGATTCCGACGTGAATAGAAGCATACAGCCCGGCACGCTCTACCTTTGTGCGACCCCGATTGGAAACCTGGAAGATATCACGCTTCGGGTCATCCGCACACTAAAGGAAGTGGACCTGATCGCAGCGGAGGATACGCGCAATAGTCGGAAGCTTCTGAATCATTTTGGAATTAAGACTCCGATGACGAGCTATCATGAATACAACAAGATTGAGAAGGCACGCACTTTGATCGCGAAACTGCAGCAGGGCAGAAGTGTGGCGCTGATCACGGATGCCGGGACGCCTGGAATCTCCGATCCGGGCGAGGAGCTGATCCGCATGTGTGCGGAGGAGGGGATCGAGGTGACTTCTCTGCCAGGAGCCTGTGCGTGCGTGACTGCGTTGACCCTGTCGACACTTCCGACACGGCGTTTTTGTTTCGAGGCTTTTCTGCCGTCGGACAAAAAGAGCAGGCAGCAGGTACTCGGGGAGCTGAAGGAAGAGACGCGCACAATAATTCTCTATGAGGCACCGCATCGGCTTTTGCGCACGTTGGGCGAGCTTCTGGAGGCGCTCGGTGACCGGAAGGCAGCGGTCTGCCGGGAACTCACGAAGAAGCATGAGACAGTGCAGAGGATGACGCTATCGGAGGCGATTGCCTGGTACGAGGCGCACGAGCCGAAAGGGGAGTGCGTAATCGTCCTGGAAGGGCGCAGCCGGGCCGCGATGGAGCAGGAGGAGCGGCAGGAGTGGGAGGGGATCGATATCCGCGCCCATGTGGAATTGTACGAGAGCCGCGGGATGGATCACAAGGAGGCCATGAAGCAAGCCGCGAAGGATCGTGGGATTTCGAAGCGGGACGTGTACGCTGCACTTCTGCAGGAGGAAGATGAAAGGTAGGTTTGATGCGGCAGAAGCGGCGCTGTGGCAGATCGGAACACGTTGGGACGCGGATTGCGAAATAGAGGAAAAGCGGAACCGACGGAATACATGACGGAACAGAATACAGAATGAGACAGTACACTACAAGATAGAATGGAGAATGACTATGCCGGCAATTTATGCACATGATCGTTTCGGCGCGGACGTAGCCGAGCGTTTGGATCCGGAGTTGAAGGAGATCATCAGAAAATACCCTGCACCGTACGCGGTCGGGCTTCAGGGGCCTGATATTTTATTCTTTTACCGTGCGTTGGGGAAGAACAGCGTGAACCAGTACGGGGTGCACCTGCACAAGATTTCCGCGTTGCCCTTTTTTGAGCATGCGCGCCAGGTGGTGAAGGAGCACGGACGTGACAGCAGGGAGTATGCTTACCTGATGGGCTTTATCTGCCACTATATTCTCGACAGTGAATGCCATCCATACGTGGAGCAGATGATTGAAAAGATCGGCGTGCAGCATCTGGAGATCGAGGAAGAGTTCGAGAAGATGCTCCTGCGGATGGATGGAAAGGATGCGGTTTCGTTTCCAGCGGCCACGCTTGTCCCGACGGATGAGCAGACGGCCGGTGCGATCGCTCCGTTTTATGATGAGAAGATCGACAAGAAGGTAGTGCTCCAATCGCTGAAGGATATGAAGACGATCAAGAAGCTTTTCTGCGCGCCCGGGGCGTTCAAGCAGGGTTTTATCAACTCGACGATGAAGCTTCTGCGGCATCATGAAAAGATGAAGGGATTGATGTATCAGCGCGTGGACAATCCTGCGTGCCGGGAGAGTGACGAAGGGCTGATGAAGCGCTACGACGGCGCGATTGGCATCGCGGCGGAGATGATTCGAAGCTTTGACGAGAGCCTACGCACGGGACAGGAGCTGAATGCGCGCTTCGACCGGACCTTCGAGTGACAAAGGCCGCGGATCCGGGGCAGTCCGGCTGCACACGGCAGAGCTTCCCAAAGGGCAGGAAACACGTTTTGAATCAGAAATCGACAGGAGGAGAGAAGAATGAATACGAAGCTTACAAAGCTGGAAAAATACTGGATCCTTTATGATGTGGGAAATTCCGCGTTTACACTGCTGATTGCGACGATCCTGCCGATCTATTTTAATTCTCTTGCGGGAGGCGCGGGTCTCTCGGAGGTGGATTACCTGGCGTATTGGGGCTATGCCGCTTCCGTTGCGACCGTGATCGTGGCGATTATCGGTCCGGTCTTCGGCACGCTCGCGGACACGAAGAATTTCAAGAAGCCGGTTTTTACGGTCAGCATGATGGTGGGTGTGATCGGCTGTGCGGCGCTGTCCTTCCCTTCTTCCTGGATCGTGTTTCTGGCAGTGTTCGTGATCGCGAAGGTCGGCTACAGCTCGAGCCTGGTTTTCTATGATTCCATGCTTACGGACGTCACGGAGCCGGACCGCCTCGACATGGTGTCCTCGCACGGGTATGCCTGGGGCTACATCGGGAGCTGCATCCCGTTTATCGTGTCGCTGGTCTTCGTGCTGATGAATGAGAAGATCGGTATCAGCATGGGCATGGCGATGACGATCGCCTTCTTCCTGAACGCGCTCTGGTGGCTGCTTGTCAGTCTGCCCCTGCTTAGGAATTACAGGCAGAAGAATTACATCGAAATGCCGGAGCATCCGGTGCGCGAAAGCTTCGCCCGTCTCGCGGAGACGCTTCGGGATATCCGTGGGCAGAAGCATATCTTTCTGTATCTGCTGGCGTTCTTCTGCTTCATCGACGGAGTCTATACGATCATCGAGATGGCGACAGCCTACGGCAGCGCGCTGGGTCTGGACACGCAGGGGCTGCTGCTCGCGCTGCTGGTGACACAGATCGTGGCATTCCCGTTTGCGCTGCTCTTTGCGCGGCTCTCAAAGAAATATCCGACCGATACGCTGATCAAAGTATGTATCCTGGCGTATCTGGGTATCGCGCTTTTTGCGATTCAGCTGGACAAACAGTGGGAATTCTGGCTGCTGGCCATACTGGTCGGGATGTTCCAGGGCGCGATCCAGGCGCTTTCGCGCTCTTACTTTGCGCGTATCATCCCGCCGGAGAAATCCGGAGAATATTTCGGCATTTACGATATCTGCGGCAAGGGCGCGTCCTTTGTCGGGACGACGCTGGTCGGCCTGATCGCTCAGCTTACCGGACGCGCGAGTGCGGGCGTCTCGATCCTGTCGGTGATGTTCCTGCTCGGCTACCTGATCTTCTGCAAGGCGGCAAAGATGAATCGGAACTAAAATAGAATCTCGCTTGCGAGATTCTCCGCCTGCGGCGGGCCGCGTCAGCGACATCTTCCTCTCCGCCGCAGTGCGATCCCGCGGAGCGTTTTTTATGTCACAGGACGAAATTTCCTGTGACATAAAAAAAGTCCCCCGGGCAGATGCCTCGGGGGGGATTTGTCTTTGCGGTGCGTCTAGCTTATTCCTTCACGATCTTCGCGTCCGGAGCGTTCTTTTTCACGGATTTAATACCGTTTTCACAGTTCTTGAGTGCCGTGTAGCCCTCGCTCGTTGCGATGATCTGCCCGTTCTTCGCTTTCAGGCGGAAGCGGAACTCGCCACCCTTGTCCTTGTAGATCTCAAATTTCGGGCTCTTCTCTGCCGTGTAGCCCTCGACGGTCTGATTCTCGACTGCCGCGATCGGAGCATTTGTCTGAACGCTTGCGATTCCTTTTTTGCAGGTAGCCTCACTCTTATATACTTGAGAGGAAGCGATCACTTCGCCGTTGGAAGCCTTCAGGTCGAACTTGATGCCAGTCTTTGTCTCTTTGATTACAAATTTACCCATAAAAACCCTCCTGACAATATATAGTTTATAGTTTCATTTTACTGTTATATATTGTAAAATTCAACAAAAATTTTGTCGAAAACGATATTTTTCTGTAAGAATAGAATTGCTTACAGAAATTAGCGCCTCACCGGGCTGGAACTTAACTCAAAAGCTCTGTGAGCACCTCGAGAAGCTTCTTCATATCGATCGGCTTCGCGATGTGCGCGTTCATGCCGCTCTCGAGCGCGAGTTTTCGATCCTCCTCGAAAGCGTTGGCCGTCATGGCGACGATCGGGACATTTGCCAGCCCTGGATCTTCGAGCGAGCGGATCGCTTTCGTGGCGTCGTAGCCGTTCATCTTCGGCATCTGGACGTCCATGAGGATCAGCGCATAGTGGCCTGGTTCGGAATTCTTGACTATATCGACCGCAATTGTGCCGTCCTCGGCGGTGTCCACGAGGAAGCCGCTCGCCTCGAGCAGTTCCTTTGCGATCTCGCGGTTCAGCTCGTTATCCTCGGTGAGAAGCAGGCGTTTGCCCTGAAGCCGCGTGGAGATGTCCGGGATTGGATGTTTCGGCTGCGTCTGCTGTGCGTCCACGCTGTCGCTCGTGGCGGAGACCAGGATGTCGCGGAGCTCGGAGAGGAAGACCGGCTTGTTGCAGAAGGCAGTCACGCCGGCGGCGCGCGCCTCGTCCTCAATGGTGCTCCAGTCGTAGGCGGTGATGATGATGATCGGTGTGCTGTCGCCGATGACCGCGCGAATCTGGCGGACTACTTCGATGCCGTTTAAGTCGGGCAGGAGCCAGTCTATTATGTAAGCGTGATACTCATCGCCCAGTTCGTAGGCCTGCTTCGCGTGCAGCACGGCCTCCCTGCCGTGCAACACCCACTCGGAGCGCATGCCGATCTGGCGCAGCATCTTGGTGACGCTGTCGCAGGTCGCGAAGCTGTCATCTGCGACGAGCGCGCGCAATCCCTGCAGTTCTTTGACTACTTCGATGTGCTTCGGATCATCCTGAAGCCGGAAATCCAGATTGATGATGAATTCGCTGCCCTTGCCCTGCTCGGAATGTAGCTCGATCGTGCCGCCCATCGTGTCGACGATGTTCTTGGTGATCGCCATGCCGAGCCCCGTGCCTTGAATGCCGCTGGCGGTCGTGTTGCGCTCCCGCTCAAACGGCTCGAAAATATGCTTTGTGAACTCCGGACTCATGCCGATACCGGTGTCCTTGACACGGATCTCATAGGAGCCGTAGCCCTTGGGCGCGCGCGGCTTCTGCCGGATCGTCAGCGCGACCGTGCCCCCGGCCGGAGTGAACTTGATCGCGTTCGAGAGCAGGTTCAGTAGCACCTGGTTCACATGCAGCTTGTCGCAGTAGATGTTCTCGTCCACGACGTCGATGGTGTCCATGAAGAAGTTGAGTTGCTTGGACTGCATCTGCGTCTGGATGATGTTGCGCATATCCCGGAAGATATCGGAGATCGAGCATTCCTTCTCCTCGATGTTCAGCTTGCCGGACTCGATGCGGCTCATGTCGAGAATGTCGTTGATGAGCGAGAGCAGGTGGTTGCTGGAGGAGAGGATCTTCGTCAGGTATTCCTGCGTGCGCTCCTTGTTGTCCAGATTTGCCTGCGCGAGCGTCGTGAAGCCGATGATCGCGTTCATTGGTGTGCGGATGTCGTGCGACATGTTCGAGAGGAACGTGCTCTTTGCGCGGTCAGCCGCCTCGGCCTTCTGCAGCTTCTCGGCGAGCACCGCGTGCTCGACCTCTTGCTCCATCAGCTGTTTCGCGTTGCGCCGCACCCACAGGTAGTACAGAATGATTGTGAGTGCCATCAGAAGTCCGAGAATGATACAAACCTTTCGAACCGCGAAGACGTTGGCGAACGCCTCCTTCTCCGGCACGTCGACTGCGACCGACCAGTTGTTGATCCCGATGGGGGCGTAGTACATGTATTCCCAGCCGTCGGTGTTCGGCGTGCGGTAGATGACGTAGCCGGAATTCAGCTTGACCAGATCGTCCGTGAATTCATCCCAGCCCATTTCGCCCTTGGTCTCCCGGCTTGAATTGGCGGTGGAGAAGTCTTCGATGTTCCCGAGCGTGTCGTGCCAGGTATCCACGAGGAAATCCCCAGATCTCGTGTCGATGATGTAGATGAAAGCGCTCGCGTTGTAAATGTTGTCGATATTGAGGCTGTCGGGCAGACTCTCCAGATCGGTGACGCCGTAGAGCAGGGCGGCGGTCTCCCCGTCCTGGATGATCGGCACAAAATGCCGCAGGATCGGCTTGCCGGTGTTGAGCTCATATGTACGGTTTGAGATATGCTCTCCGAGCGGGGCCTCCTCCGCGAAAGTAAAATTACCTCTCTCCGAGGCCGTGGTGATCGTGCCGTCCGCGGAGAGGATGCGGTCGTCCGTAAGCGCC
>CANQEB010000039.1 GCA_947594085.1 uncultured Lachnospiraceae bacterium
GATGAGGTTGTGGTCGTCTGCCCGGTTGACCCGTATGTGGAGGATGATTATTTTGAATCCCTGAAGGCGCTAGCGGAGCAGGCGGAAAAAGGGGAGGCGAATCTTGTCCTGATGGGTATTGAACCTACCTATCCGTCTGAAAAGTATGGATACATAATCCCGGAGACTGTGGATTCAGTTACGGGAGTCAGGATGTTTAAAGAAAAACCGTCCGTTGATGTTGCGAGGGAATATATCGCACAGGGAGCGCTCTGGAACGGGGGCGTGTTTGCGTATCGTTTGGGATATGTTTTGGAAAAGGCGCATGAGTTCATTGAGTTCGAGGATTATGATGACCTTTTTTCCAAGTATGACACACTTGACAGGATATCCTTCGATTACGCGGTCGCGGAGCGGGAGAAGAAGATTCAGGTGATGCGCTTCTCGGGCCAATGGAAGGACTTGGGAACATGGAATACGCTGACGGAGGCGATGGAAGAGTCCGTTGTCGGGAAGGGTGTGTTGGACCAAACGTGCAGCGGCGTCCATATCGTAAACGAGATGGATGTCCCTGTGCTGGGGATGGGACTCCACGATGTGGTGATCTCCGCTTCACCGGAGGGAATTCTTGTCTCCGACAAGGAGCAGAGCAGTCATATCAAGCCTTTTGTGGACAAGTTCGAGCAGCAGATCATGTTTGCGGACAAGTCCTGGGGGACCTACCGCGTGCTCGATGTTTCGGACGGAAGCCTCACGATCAGGATCACGCTGGGGGCAGGGCAGCGGATGAACTACCACAGCCATAAGAACCGTGACGAGGTTTGGGTGGTGACCTCTGGGCAGGGCAGGATCATTGTTGACGGCATGGAGCAGAAGATCGAGGTTGGGGATGTGATCACGATGTCTGCGGGCTGTCGCCATACGGTGATGGCGGAAACGGACCTGAAGCTGGTCGAAATACAGCTTGGAGGGGACATCAGCGTCCACGACAAGCAGAAGTTTGAATTGGAATACTAATAGACTGTGGAGGGCAGGGATGAAAACGGGAAGGAAGCCCATGCTGCTCCGTCCGTCCGGAAAGGACTACCTCTGGGGCGGAAGACGCCTGAATGACGAATATGAAAAGAATATTGATCTTTCTCCGCTTGCGGAGTCGTGGGAGTGCTCTACACACCCGGATGGTCCGAGCTATGTGTATGGAGGAGAGTTTGGCGGGCAGGAACTTGCGGAGGTGCTGCGGCAGCACCCGGAATACTTAGGTGTACGACACAGGGGTGAGAGTTCGCTTCCCGTTCTGATCAAGCTGATCGATGCGAAACAGGATCTTTCCATACAGGTGCATCCGACGGACGAATATGCAAAAGAGCATGAGAACGGGCAGCACGGAAAGACCGAGATGTGGTATGTGCTCGACGCTGGAAAGGATGCGAGCATAGTCTATGGTTTGAACCGGAAATGCACGAGGGAAGATTTGCGCCGAGCTGTCTCGGACGGCACGGTTATGCGGTATCTGCAGAGGATTCCCATTCATAGAGACGATTTGTTTTTTATCCCGGCGGGGACGATCCACGCAATCGGGGCGGGCGCTCTTGTGGCAGAGATACAGGAAAGCTCAAATTTGACTTACCGCCTGTATGATTATGGCCGTGCGGACAAAAATGGCAGGACGAGGGAATTGCATATTGATACAGCTTTGGATGTAGCAGATTTGAGAGCCAGCGCGGAACCCCGACAGCCGTTGCGTGTACTGAAATATCGTCAGGGTTGTGCCTCGGAGCTTTTGTGCAGATGCAAGTATTTTGAAGTTTACCGCATGCTCGTAAACACGGAGCGGCGGCAGCAGGTACACTACCGGGTAGACGAACTTGCATTCCGTGTGTTACTTTGCATCAACGGTTGCGGGACGGCCACCTACGAAGGAGGAGAGATACTCTTTTATAAGGGAGATTGTATCTTTGTCCCCGCAGACTCTGTGGTGCTGACGATTCATGGACAGGCGCAGTTTCTGGACGTGAGGGGATAAGGCGGTATGTTCGGTATTGCCCGGCATGTCGGATACCGCCTGAGATATCTATTGTTCGGAGAAAGGACTATATATGGATTGGGAAAACGAATATCTGCGTTGGAAGGAACACGCCACCGCGGATCCTGAGCTCACGGATGAACTGGGGAAGATGGACGAGGCAGAAATTGAGGATGCTTTCTATCGGGATCTGGCTTTTGGGACGGGTGGGTTGCGAGGCATCATCGGCGCCGGGACAAATCGCATGAATATATATACCGTGGCGAAGGCTTCGCAAGGGCTGGCGGATTATCTAAACCATACTTCCAATGCCACTTCAGCTGCTGATCTTTTTACATATAATAATTCATCAGGTGCTCCCTCCGTTGTCATTGGATATGATAGTCGACTGAAATCGGATCTGTTTGCGCGGACGACTGCGTCTGTCTTAGCCGCGAATGGAATTCAGGTGAATATCTGGCCTGCGCTTCTTCCTGTGCCTGCGGTATCTTTTGCTGTACGTTATTTGAGAGCGTCCGCAGGCGTAATGATAACGGCATCGCATAATCCGGCCCAATATAACGGCTACAAGGTCTATGGCGTGGACGGCTGCCAGATCACCACAGACGCGGCGGCAGCGATTCTGGCTGAGATCGAAAAACTTGACATTTTTGTGGATGTGAAGATAGAAGATTTTAATGCGGGAGTCGGCACGGGGAAGATCAGATATATTTCGGAAAATGTATTGACTGCGTTCATAGAGACAGTGAAGAAACAGTCTGTCCTGTTTGGAGATGAGGCTGACAGGGATGCGGTGATCGTCTATTCTCCGCTGAATGGGACAGGACTCGTTCCGGTCACACGTATCCTGAGGGAGACCGGGTATACTAATCTGGTGATCGTGAAGGAACAGGAGGAGCCGGATGGAAATTTTCCGACCTGCCCGTATCCTAACCCGGAGGTCAGAGAGGCGATGGCGCTTGGGCTGGAGTATGCCGGAAGGAATAACGCGGATTTGGTGTTGGCGACGGATCCTGATTGTGATCGTGTAGGAATTGCCGTGAAAGACAGGCATGGAAAATATGCGCTGCTCTCCGGAAATGAGACGGGAATACTGCTTTTGGACTATATTTGCTCCCAAAGAGTGAAGCATGGGAAAATGCCTGCGGATCCAATTATGATAAAGACGGTTGTGACGACTGATCTTGGGGAGCGTATCGCGACACATTATGGTGTGACGACCAGAAATGTGCTGACCGGGTTTAAATTCATTGGAGAGCAGATTGGCCTGCTGGAAAAAGAGGGGAAAGAAGATTCCTATGTTTTCGGGTTCGAGGAGAGCTATGGCTATTTAATCGGGGGTTACGTACGTGACAAGGATGGCGTCGGCGCCGCGTATCTGATCTGCGAGATGTTTGGTTATTACAGGGCGAGAGGCATTCGACTGACGGACAGGCTGCATGAGATCTATGCGGAATATGATTATTGTCTGAACACTTTACATTCCTATGAGTTTGAAGGCTCATCAGGTAATATCAGGATGAAGGAGATTATGGAATGTTTCCGTGGGGGCGTTGAATCGATCGGCGGAAAGAAGGTGTTGACCGTTCTGGACTATTCCAGAGGATTGGGTGGATTGCCCAGGTCAGATGTTTTGAAATATTTATTGGAGGATGGATGTTCGATGGTAGTCCGGCCATCCGGCACGGAACCTAAACTGAAGATATATATTTCTGTATGTGCAAAGGACGAGGTAGAAGCAGGGAAGACGGAAGCAGAGATTGTCAACGCTTTGAAAACATTTATACTTTGATGGTTACTTGAGCATTAACGATTGAAGCGAATCCTATATTTCCATATAGCAGTGGGAGGATGAAATTACTTGCAGATATTTTTCGACATGTTGGAGTAAAGATATTATCAGTTGATGAAAAATAAATAAAAGAGTATTGGTCCCCTGAGGTATAATGATCTTTGGACAAAAACTCAAACCGAAAGGGGTGCCAATACTCATGGATATCATAACACTTTTGAAGGATTTTGTCAGTGGTTTATTGCAAGTGGAAGAAAATTTTTTAGGGGATCTGAATACCTTCCCGGACCGGGAACAGTTCAACGTTCCAGTTGAGGTAAAGCTCCTGAACGAAGCGGAAGTGCATTTCTAACAGCACGCAGCGGATTCCCTGTGCACAAACAGCCAGACCATCACGAAGACGACCGTCATGAATAAAGTGCATGCGGTTGAGGAAGAGATCCCGGAGATGGATGTGGTCCCGGAGGAAAAGAAATCGTGTGAATACTTTTATATTGAGGCGGATGCGGATTATATCCACCGGCAGGAGGAAGGAAAGGAACACGGATGCTTCACAGGGAAACTGGTCTACCTGTCCCGTACCCATTGCATGGAGCGGCTGGGAGATTGGCAGCAAGATTAAGACTGGAAATACACATAACCAGATGGCTGCGGATGATCCTGTTCGCAAGAGTTACAATCTTTACTTTGAAGATAAAATATCCGGGAGGGAAAGCTGGGATCTTACATTTGTTTTTTATGCGGTAGAAGGTTCTGGTGATTACTGGGATATTGAAGTGGGATACGTTACGGTTGATCCTGCTGACGGTTCTAACATTTGGCCTGATGATTCGTCTGGTAAACAGGCCATTCTGATTGAAAAAATGAGTCCAAATCAGGTAGCAGATGCCATTAACACTCAGATGACCAAGGCAACAAAGGGAAGCTCTGAAGATAGATGATGATGGATTCAGGGATAATCCAGCTGGAAATTTCACTCGAAATTCTACGCGTAAAATTTAATTTTAAATTCATTGTAATCACTTCTGCTTTTTTGTATAATATGGCCAGCAAGGCAGGTCTTTGCTTTCGGTGAGGGGGATTAGAGCGTAAGGTATTTAAATGACCAAAGGAAAGCCGAAACGAAAGATAAAGGATAGCGTGTTTACGGATCTGTTCCGTGACAGGAGATACCTGCTCCAGTTATACAAGGCGTTGCATCCTGAGGATGGGGACGCTACAGAGGATGCCATTTCTGATATCACACTTCAGTCGGTATTGGTTGATGCGGAGTACAATGACCTCGGTTTCCTGTTCGGCGATCGGCTTATTGTGCTGGTAGAGAGCCAGTCGACATGGTCGGTGAATATTGTTGTACGTGCGTTATTGTACTTGGCGCAGACGTATCATGACTATCTCAAGCGCACCGGGCAATATCTCTATGGAAGTGGAAAGGTGGATATGCCGCGTCCTGAATTGTACGTGATCTACACAGGCGACAAGGAGGACATTCCGGACAGGATATCGCTCAGGATGGAATTTTTCGCCGGAGAAGAGGCAGCTGTCGATGCGGAAATCAGGGTTTTGAGGCAGCCGGAAGAGGATAATATCATCGGGCAGTATATTATTTTCTGCAAGGTGTATAATGAACAGATGAGAAAACACGGGAGGACGCGGAAAGCGGTGACGGAGACGTTGCGAATCTGCCGGGATCGGAATGTGTTAAAGGATTATCTGGAGAGCAGGAAGCAGGAGGTAGAGGACATTATGATGACATTATTCGATGAGGATTATATTTTCGAGTCTTATGTAAAAGATGTCGAGAGAAGAACGGAAGAGAAAGCGATAAAAGAAACAACGGAAAAAACGGCGAGGGAAGTAGCAATCAGGATGCTCAGAAATGGGGAGCCGCCGGAAAAGATTGCTCAGTATGTGCCGGAGCTTTCAGCGGAAGACATAAGATGTCTGGCGGCTGAGCTTATGCAGCCGGTATGAAAAGGAGAACGGGGCAGTGGGATCTGAGGATTTCGCTGCCTTTTGTTTTTGTCTGGGGATTTCCTGATTTTGTACTTGAAAATATTAGTGTTATATCATATAATACAGCTAGAACAGAAAGACTGTGATGCGTGTTTTCGATGGGGGCAGAGAAAATACAAAACGGATGCAGTTTTTGACGAAAAAAGAAAATGTGACACTGCCCGATCTGGAGATACAGTGGCATCCTGCAAACAATGAACTGTATGAGAAAGTAAGGAGGTCTTCGGGCATGTGTGAAGCGATGCGGCGGTTAATGTGGGATGAAATAGAAGCTGAAGTGAAAAAGGGCAGACAGAAGGGGCTGCAGCAAGGCAGGCAGGACGGCAGGCTGGAGCAGGCAAGGGATACCGCTTATGTGCTCCGTGACATGGGGCTGCCTATCGAAAGCATCGCGAAAGCTGTTAAGGTCAGCATTGAAACAATAGAAGGATGGTTTGCTGAGCAGCAAGTTCAAATTTGAAAAAACGACTCGAAAAACCGGCTCACAGCAAACTAAAATAGTGATCGTGCGCCTCCTGGTATTCGCGGTTGAACTTGGCGTCGCGCCCCGAGTGCAGCACGGAGATGTAGTCGTGTACCTGATGCATGATCTCCGGGCTTGTCCGGGCGATGGTCGCCACGCCGATGTTCGAGCAAATGTCGGAGATGCGTTCGATCTCGGTGAGCAGGTTCAGGAATTCTGTGCCTGCGAAGATCGAGCATTTTCCGGCGCGCAGACGTTCCAAATGATGGTCCTTCAGCGTGCTAACCATATCGTCGACCACTTCTTCGAGCGGTTCAATGTGCCGAGCCGCCGCCACGTCTCGCTTCTTGAATGTCTCATCACTGTAACTCAGAATCGTCTCAAGCAATTCTCGTATCACCTTTAACTCAGCCATCGCCGCATCGGAAAAAGAAGCATCGTGCTCGTGCAGGTCGGTGGCGATCTCTTCGATGTTCATGGCGTGGTCGCTCAGTCGCTCGAACTCTGTCGCCACGGAATAATAGTGGTTCATGATTTCCAAATGATTCTGAGCCGTGATATGTGCGGAGATCTGGATCAGATAGTTGCTGATCCGGTCGTTCATACTGTCTATATAATCTTCGTCTTCAATGATTTTCGCGGCAACTTTCTCGTCGTAGTTGGTGATCAAGTCGAATGCGCGGTCGATGCTTTTGCGCGCCAGATCGTACATGACCAGGAGTGCATCGTAGCAGCGCCCGAACGCGAGAGCGGGCGTGCTGAAGAATACCGGGCTGAGTGCGTCCAGAAGCTCGTCATATTTGCCGGTCTCGGAGGGCTCATCTTTCACCAGTCTGTGGCTTTGCTTCTCATAGATGCCGAGCGTCGGGAATAGCAGAATCGCGCAGGCCAGATTGAAGACTGTGTTCATGTTCGCGATGCCACCGGAATACATGACGCGATCCCAGAGTCCATCGAGAAGACCGAGCCGGTGGATGATCGTGACCGCCGCAAGGATCAGGACGGATTTCCCCAGATTGTACAGAATATTGACGATACCGACGCGCTTCGCCTCAGGTTTTGCGCCGATGTTGCACACGATGGCGGTCGTCACACAGTCACCCAAATAGACGCCGACCAGAACCGCGTAGATCGCGCTGAATGTGAGCAGACCAGAGGTGGAAAACGCCTGTAGAATACCGATTGTCGCGGAAGAGCTCTGCAGAACGAAAGCGACACCCGCACCGATCAGATAGCCTAGGAACGGGTTGTCTCCGAGGCTGGAGAACAGGTGCTCAATGATTCCCCCCTCCGTGAGCGCGCTGACCGCGTCGGTCATGCTCATCAGACCGGAGAACAGGATGCCGAAGCCGATAACGATCTGGCCGATCTTACTTGAATTCTTGTCCTTTCTCCCCATGATAATGATGATGCCGATGATCAGGGCAAGCGGCGCCAGCGTGGACGGTTTGAAAAACTGTAAAAAGGAGGTACCGGACGCATCCAGATCGAGAAGACGGATGATCTGTCCGGTGACGGTCGTGCCGACATTCGCGCCGACAATGATGCCGAGCGATTGGTGCAGGGAGATGATCCCGGCGCCGACTAGTCCGGACGTGATGACGATGGTCGCCGTGGACGACTGGATCAGCGCCGTCATCCCGAGACCGAGCAGAAATGCCTTGACCGGCGTGTTTGTAAGCTTTTCCAGCGCCGTCTTCAGTGTGCCGGAGGAACTTTCCTTCAGGCCGTCTCCCATAATCCGCATTCCGTACAGAAACATGGCGAGTCCACCGAGAAGCGTAATTATATCGAATATATCCATCTTTTTCACCTTTGTAATTGAATCGATTCAGATATAGAATCGCATTTTATCTGGTTTTACAAAAACGATACATGCATCCATACCATATTTACCAGAACTGCGCGTGTTTTGCAAGAGTTTTTTCACAAGGTGACGGGTTACCCGCTCCGGAGAGAAAGCTGCGAAGACCGCTATATGCAAAAAATAGGCGTTTTGGGGTATATTTTATTTTGAGAATTATGATATAGTAGTTTCAGAACAAAAATACGGCGAAAGAACGTGGGAAGAAATGCAGAAAAGGGATATGTAGAAGAAATATAGAAAAAGAAATGCAGAAGAGATGCAGAAAAAGAAATGTAGAAAAGATGCAGAAAAAGGAAATGTAGAAGAAATGTAGAAAAAGAAACGCAGAAGAAATGTAGGAAAAGAGATGGGAGGAAGCGTATGCAGAGATTTGTGTGGCCGGAGATGACGATGGGTGTCTGCTATTATCCGGAGCACTGGCCTTGTGCGCTCTGGGAGAGCGATCTTGACCGAATGAAAGAGGCAGGAATCACGCTGATCCGGATTGCAGAGTTCGCGTGGAACAAGTTCGAGCCGGAGGAGGGTGTGTTCACATTTGCGTTTTTTGACGAGTTTCTGGAGCTATGCGAGCAAAAAGGCATGAAGGTTGTCCTCGGGACACCGACGGCCACGCCTCCAGCCTGGTTGACGCAAAAGTACCCGGAGGTGCTCAACTGCACAATGGAAGGAGTACTGTACCGACATGGCGGGCGGCGGCATTACAATTACAATGCGCCGAAGTACCGGGAGCTCTGTGCGCGGATCGTGGAACAGCTCGCGCGGCACTACGGTCAGCATCCGGCGGTTGTGGGCTGGCAGATTGACAACGAGATCAACTGTGAGATCTGGGAGTTCTATTCGGAGGCAGATGCGGAGGCGTTTCGCGTCTTCCTAAAGGAGAAGTACAAGACGCTGGATAACCTGAACGAGGCGTGGGGCACGGTCTTTTGGAACTTGACTTACACAGATTGGGCCCAGGTGGATGTGCCGCGGCAGGTGGCGAATCAAGGCTGGAACCCGCACATGCGGCTGGACTATTACCGCTTCATCTCGCACAGTGCGCGCGGCTTTTGCAAAATGCAGTCGGAGATCTTGGAGAAATATAAGAAGCCGGGTGATTTTATCACGACGAATGGAATTTTTGGCAATCTGGACAATCACCAGATGATGGAAGAGAGTCTGAATACCTACACCTACGATTCCTATCCGAGCTTTGCGTTCGGTCTGGATCGGAATCCGCGGGAGTCGGACGATCTGAACGATCGAAAATGGACGCGCAATCTGCTCGAAACGCGGTCGGTCTGTCCGCATTTTGGTATCATGGAGCAGCAATCCGGGGCGAACGGCTGGGCGACACGAATGGAGGGCCCTGCGCCGCGCCCGGGGCAGTTGACGCTCTGGGCGATGCAGAGCGTCGCGCAGGGAGCGGATCTCATCTCGTTTTTCCGCTGGCGCACGTGTACGTTTGGCACGGAGATGTATTGGCACGGGATACTGGATTATGACAACCGTGACAACCGCAAGCTCTCGGAGGTAAAGGATTTTTATCGGAAGCTCAAGACACTGGATCCGCTGTGCGGTGCGGAGAATGTTGCGGCGTTTGGACTTTTGAAGGATTATGACAATGTGTGGGACGCGCAGGTGGATGTCTGGCACGAGCGCATCGCGTGGAAGAGCGAGAATGAGATCTTTTGCGCCTCAGAGCTTTGCCACACGCCGTTTGATATCGTCTATGTGCGGGATGGCTTGACTGTAGATACACTTCAGAAATATCCGGTGCTATTCTACCCGCATCCGATGATCATGGATGAGCGGCGGGCGATGCTGCTGAAGCAGTATGTCGCACAGGGCGGCACGCTGATCCTCGGATGCCGTGCCGGGACGAAAGATATGCAGGGCAGATTTGTCATGCTGCCGCAGCCGGGGCTTCTGCGTGAGCTCACCGGGACGGACGTGCGCGATTTCACCTTCACGAGTCCGAACGAGGACGCGGTGACGATGGACTGGGACGGGCAGAAGCTAGAGGCGCCTGTATTCAACGACATTCTTGAGCCGTTTGAAGGGACGAAGGTGCTTGCGCGCTATCAGAATAGCTACTATGCCGGGAAACCCTCGATGACAGAACGGAAGCTGGGGCAGGGCCGTACGATCCATTATGGCGGCACGTTCAGCAGGGCGTTGGCTGAGGCATTGTTCCACTATACCGGAATTTGTGAGCCGTTCGCGGCGGAGATTGAGGCTCCGTCGGATGTGCAGGTCGTCCTGCGCGAAAAGAACGGAAAACGGTACTATTTTGTGCTCAACTTTATGGATGCAGAGCGCTCGGTCACGCTGAAATGCCCAATGAAGTTGATGTACACGGGCGAGAGCTGTGTCGGAGCCCGCACGATGCCGCCGTTTGGGACGGCAGTGTACGAAGTCGAGTAAGTGGATACCGCCTTTTCGGGCAGATTCCGGGAAAGATTCCGGACGGATTACGACAGGCTGGCGAGCTACGACGAACCGGCAGCTCAGTCGATACTCTCGCAGAGGATACGAATCGCCTCGTCGATCTGCTCTTCCCGGAGGGCAGAATAGTTGACAATGAAGCGATGCTCGACCTCCGGGGTTCCGTGGGTGTAGAAGCTTGAGAGTGCGGCGATCCTGAGTCCTCTTTGCAGTGCGCGGTCACAGACTTCCGCGTCGGGCAAGGCGGTCCGAAGCTCCAGAATGAAATGCAGACCGGAGTTTTCTTCTCGGATGACCGCGTGCGGATTCAACTCGCTTTGGCGTATCCGCTCGATCAGCAGATCTCTCTTTTTGTGATAGTAGCTGCGCATGCGATTGAGATGCTTTTCGAAGGAGCCGTTTTCGATAAAGCGCGCAAGAGTGTACTGTTCAAAGTTGGACACGGTGCAGGAGTAGAACGACAGCTCTCGATAGAAGCGGTCGGCAAGGTGCCGCGGAAGGATCATGTAGCTGATTCGGACCGTGGAGGCAAGTGTCTTGGTAAACGTGTTGATGTAGATGACTTTCTCGGACAGGTCAATGCTCTGCATCGCCGGGATTGGATTTCCGGTCATGCGAAATTCACTGTCGTAATCGTCCTCAATGAGGTAGCGTCCTTCCGCACGGGCAGCCCAGCCGAGCAGTTCGTACCTGCGGCTGATTGGCGTGACAAGCCCGGTAGGGAAGTGGTGGGAGGGCGAGAGGTGAAGCACGTCGGCTCCGGACGCTTCCAGTGCCGGGACGCAGACTCCGCTCTCATCCAGAGGAATGTGGCGGCAGGCCACCCGGTGCTTCTCGTAGATCCGGGCAATCTTCCGATAGCCGGGGTCTTCGACGGCGTACGTTTTGTCAAAGCCGAGCAGCTGGATCAGCAGGCTGTAAAGGTACTCGGTTCCGGCGCCCATGATGATCTGCTCCGGCGCGACGATGATGCCGCGAAAGTCCTTCAGGTGCTTTGCGATGGCGCTTCGAAGCTCCCAGACGCCCCCGCAGGGAGGATTTGTGACAAGCTCCTGCTGGCTTTCATTCAGAACCTCGCGCACGAGCTTCGCCCAGATGGAAAACGGAAAGTTCCGGATGTCAGTCTGGTTGCTGGTCAGGTCGATGAAAGAAGCCGGCAGGCATGTTGCGCATGCTCCGCTCGTCAGATGAGATTGATCGATCAGGGTTGCTGTACCCGCCGCGTCTACCGGATGAGCCGTTCCAGACAGGCCTGCCAGTCCTAGCGCCTCTCCGACGTCTGCAGGGTTTGGCTTCCCGGCTGAATTTGACAAGTATGCCCGTTCTGCCCCATTGGACGAGGGGAAGGTCAGATCGTTTTGTTTAAAGGCCGCACCTGATGGAAGCATGCTGATGTCTGAGACGAAAAATCCTTTTTTTGGAATAGAATAAAGATACCCTTCTGAGATGAGCTGGGCGTAGGCGTTTTCCACGGTGATGACGCTTATGCCCAGATTTTTTGCAAATGTTCGCTTGGAGGGAAGCTTCTCCCCGGCGCACAGATTGCGCGCAAGTATGTCATTTTTGATGCATTTGTAGAGATGTTGGTACAGCGAATCTGACCCTGTATCAGAAAAAGAATATGTGAGCATTTTGCCGGATACCTCGATTCTGGCCTTATTAAATATATTTAAAATGAATATTCTAAAATGGTCAGATTACATTATAATAGCAAATATCCGATCTGTAAAGAGGGAATCAGAGCGCTTTTGCTGCGTGTATTTGTCTGACTCGAACCGGAGGAAGGCAATTGTTCGCAAGCAAAAGCGCGGATAGAAAAAGGAGGAGTACAGAGATGGGAAATCAGGCAGAGAAATCGAGATATGAGCTGAACAAGGAGTTGGCGCAGATGCTCAAAGGTGGCGTGATCATGGATGTGACGACGCCGGAGCAGGCGAAGATCGCGCAGGAGGCTGGGGCGTGCGCCGTCATGGCGCTGGAGCGGATTCCGGCAGATATCCGCGCGGCCGGAGGGGTCTCACGGATGAGTGACCCGGCGATGATCAAGGGAATTCAGGAGGCCGTGTCGATCCCGGTCATGGCGAAGTGCCGGATCGGACATTTCGCGGAGGCGCAGATCCTCGAAGCGATTGAGATCGACTATATCGACGAGAGCGAGGTGCTCTCCCCGGCGGACGATGTCTATCACATCGACAAGACGCAGTTCAAGGTGCCGTTTGTCTGCGGGGCGCGTGATCTCGGGGAGGCGTTGCGCAGGATCGAAGAGGGCGCTTCGATGATCCGCACCAAGGGCGAGCCGGGCACGGGCGACGTGATCCAGGCGGTGCGACACATGCGGCAGATGAACCGTGAGATCGCACAGATCCGCTCGATGCGGGAGGACGAATTGTTCGAATGCGCGAAGGAACTGCAGGTCTCGTATGATCTGGTGAAGTATGTCCATGAGAACGGTAGGCTGCCGGTTGTGAATTTCGCGGCGGGCGGCGTGGCAACCCCGGCGGACGCGGCGCTCATGATGCAGCTCGGCGCGGAGGGAGTATTTGTCGGCTCTGGTATCTTCAAATCGGGCGATCCACAGAAGCGCGCCGCCGCAATCGTCAAGGCGGTCACGAACTACAAAGACGCGAAGCTGCTGGCGGAGCTCTCGGAAAATCTCGGCGAGGCGATGGTCGGGATCAACGAGCAGGAGATTGCGCTTCTGATGGCGGAGCGAGGAAAGTAAAATATGATATCTGAATCGGAACAGTTTTCAGAGTTGGTAGATTCGGCATTGTATTGTCTGGATATCAGGCAGACGGATGGCAGTCAGGGACATTGGCGCGTAGAACAAGGATTGCGCTGTCCGGATATCAGATAGACGAATGACAGAGAAAATGGGAGGAAGTGTAGGAATGAGAATCGGCGTACTTGCCGTGCAGGGCGCGTTCGCGGAGCATGAACAGATGCTGCGCGCGCTCGGCGCGGAATGCTTTGAAATCCGGCAGAAGGCGGATCTGTCCGGGCAGATGGATGGTCTGGTGCTGCCGGGCGGGGAGAGCACGGTGATGGGGAAGCTGCTGCGGGAGCTCGGGCTGTTTCAGCCGCTGTGGGAGAGGATTGAGAACGGGCTTCCCGTTCTGGCGACCTGCGCCGGATTGATTTTGCTCGCCGAGCGTATCAGCGGGGAGGAAGGGCGCCATCTCGGGACGCTCCCGGTCACGGTGAAGCGCAACGCCTACGGAAGGCAGCTTGGGAGCTTTTACGCAGAGGCAGAGATGA
>CANQEB010000040.1 GCA_947594085.1 uncultured Lachnospiraceae bacterium
CCGTGTGCCCCTTCGAGAGCACGAAACGATCTCTGTCCGGATTCTTAGGATCCTTCGGGTCGATGTTCATCTCCTCGAAATAGAGGTAGGTGAACAGATCCGCGGCCGAGAGAGATCCGCCCGGATGTCCGGCCTTCGCGCTGTGCACCGCCGTCACGATGCCCTTGCGAACCTCGTTCGCCATTTTCTGTAACTCAAGTGTCGTCATAATGGGTACCTTTCCTTTCTATCATGTTAATCTGATGATACACTTTTTTCCCACATTCGTCCAGTAAAATAATATTATTCCACGCTTTTCAGCGACTCGACCATATCGATCTTCTTCAACTTGAAGTACATCACTCCGTTGACGATCATGGAGAAACCAACCGTGAAGAGCGTCCCGTACACGAAACTCGGCAGGTTGATATTGCGGCCGAACATGCAGGCGTCCACCTCGATCGTCGTGATGATGTAGGCGTGCAGCAGCTTCCCGAGCACGATCCCGAGCGCGGCGCCGATCAGCGTGAGCAAAATATTCTCCCGGTAAACGTAAGCGGCCACCTCGCCGTTGTAGAAGCCGAGCACCTTCAGCGTGGCGAGCTCTCTGCGCCGTTCGTTGATATTGATGTTGTTGAGGTTGTAGAGCACCACGATCGCAAGCGCGCCCGCTGAGACAATCAGCACCAGCATGACAACGTCCATCGCCCCGAGCATATTTTCGATCTGCTCCGCAAGCGTGCCAGTGTAGGTCACGTTGAGTACCGCATCGTGACTTAACATTGTCTCACCGATCTCCTCAATTCCCTCCTGCGGCTCACCACTCTCAAAGAAAATACTGTTGAACTCCGGCGCTTCCCCATACACCTTCTCGTACAGTGCCGGCGTCATATACAGGTAATGTGATAGGTAGTTCTCGCACACGGCAGCGATCGGCACTTCGACGTCGTCGCCCTCCTCCTGCTCAAGCGTGATCACGTCACCCGGCTTCAGCTTGAATTCCTTCGCGATCTTCTCCGTGATGATCGCGCCCTCGTCGGTCAACTCGTACGGCTCCTTCGTCTCACGGTCACGGAAGCGGAAGAATCCGTCCAGATTCTCTAGATCCTCCGGCACATACAGGTAAATCGCCCACTCCTTGTCCGTGACCCCTCTTGTCTGCACGTCTGTCAACTGCATATAGAAACGCTTGGAGTGCGTCACTCGCTCATCCGCGCGCAGAGCGTCCTCCACCTCCTCGATCTCCTGCGGCTCTGCATCCGTGTCCAGCACGACGATTGCATCATAGAGCTGCAATTCGTCGAACTGCAACGTCCCGATATCCGTGATGGAATCCAGCAGACCGTAGCCCACGAGCAGAAGCCCCATACAGCCGCCGATACCGATGACTGTCATCAGGAAACGCTTCTTGTAGCGGAACAAATTGCGCACCGTGGATTTCCAGGTGAAGCTGAGCCGCTTCCACAAAAATGTGATCCGCTCCATAAAGACACGCTTGCCCTCCTTCGGGGCAGGAGGCCGCATGAGCTGTGCCGGGACCGCAAGGAGCTCCTTGTAACAGGCGGAAATGGTCGCCCCGATCGTGCAGATAAGAGCTGCCCCCACCGCAATCAGACCATACGTCCAGTTGTATGGAAGTAAAATCTCCGGAATGTGCTGATACATAATTCCGTATGCGTTGATGATCACCCACGGGAAAATTTTTTCCCCGATCAGGATGCCCGCCGCACCGCCGCCGAGCGTCGCCAGGAACGCGTATTTCAGATATTTGGATGCGATTGACCACTTGCCATAGCCGAGCGCCTTCAGCGTCCCGATCTGCGTGCGCTCTTCCTCGACCATGCGCGTCATCGTTGTCAACGAGATCAGAGCTGCCACCAGGAAAAACAAGATCGGCACGACTTTTGCAATATTCGAAAGGCGCTCCGCGTTCTCCCCAAACCCGGCATGTTCCGGGAGCGCGCTGCGATTGTCCACATACCAATCCGGGTAGCGCAAGTCGGCAAGCTTCTCCTCTGCGTCCGCGATCTGCTCCTCCGCGTCCGCCAGATCCGCCTCCGCGTCCCGGATCTTCTGCTCGCCCTCCGCGATCTCGTCCTCGGCCTCCTTCTTTCCTTCCTCGTAATCCTCCCAGCCATCTTTGATCTTATGTTCATTCTCCATAATCTCTCGCTGGCCATCCCGGATCTGCTGCCTGGCATCTGCCAGATCGCTCCGCGCATCGCTTAACTTCTGGCGTCCTTCGTCAAGCTGACGCTCTCCGTCCGAAACCTGCGCCTGAGAAGCCTCCAGTTGCGCCCAGCCAGAATCAAGCTGCCTGCGCGCCGAAGTCAGCTGCGCCCTTGCCTTCCTCAGCTCCGCATAACCGTCATCGATTTCCTGCTGGCCTTTTTCCAGCTTCTTCTCATTCGTATTCAGCTCTTTCTTCGCCGAGGCAAGCTGCTTCTTCGCCGTCGCCGCCTGTGCCTTTTGCGTATTCAACTGCTGCCACGCCGTCGTAAGCTGCTGCCCTGCTGTATTCAGCTCCTTTTCATTTGCGTCCAGCTCCTGCTTCGACTTCTCAAGCGTAGCCAACGTCGCATCCAGCGTCTGCTTCTGTCCCGCCAGCGTCCCGGAAGCCTCATCCATCTTTTCCTTCGCACCCGCAAGGCTCGCCACGGTAGCGTCACGTGTAGCCGTGGCCTCCACCACCGCCTGTTGCTTCTTCTGCTGTTCTCCGGCCAGATTGTCATTGTACTCCGCATCGAGCGCGGCGATCTCTCCCTTCAGCAAAGACACCGTTTCCTGCTGTGCGGTAAGCTCGGCGCTTTTCTGATTGACAATCGCTTTCTGTGCTTCTACCTCCGCGCTCGCATTCTGCACCACCCCACTCTGCTCGTCGAACGCCTTCTGCGCATCGGCAAGCCTCTGCGCGTAGTCCTGCGTATATTCCGGGAGAAGATTTCCCTCCGAATCTTCCTCATATTGCGGGTTATTCTTCAACTCATCCAGCTCGGCTTCCAGTCTCTGCCCCTCGCTCCTGGCTGTCTCACACTCACCTTCCAGTCGGTTTAATGTACGGTTTTCCTCCTCAAGCTGCCCCGTCAGCGTATCTGCCGTATTCTGCGCTTCCTCAAGCTGCCCGCTCTTCGCATCCTTGTCCGAACGGTTCTGCGCAACCTTTTCGTCACATTCCTGCTGTGCCTGCAGCGCGGCATTCACCGCCGTTTCCAACGCCCCGATTGTATTATCGTATTCTTGCTGTTGCGCCTGTAATTGTGCGTTCGCCTCATTGTATGCCTCCAGGCCAGCATTGTACTGCTCCATCCCTGCCTCGTACTGCGATTTTCCGGACGCCAGCTGTTGAACGCCCGTGTCGTACGCCTCCTGCTGCTGGGTAAGCTGTGCCTCTGCCTCAGCAAGCTGCTTTTGTCCCGCATTGTACGCCGCTAGATTTTCGTTGTAGGTTTTCCTGCCCTCTTCGAGCTGCTGCTTCCCCGTATCGATCTGCTCCTGTGCAGCCTTCAGCTCCTTCTCGCCCTTGACCGCCTCGCTCTTGTACGCCACCATGCCAGACTGATATTCGCTCTCTCCGGAATTCAACGTCGCCTGAGCCTCGGCCATCTGACTTTTACCTTCCTCCAGAGTCGCCTCATTCTGCTCGATCTCCTGCTCCCCGGTTTTCAGCTCCCGCTCTCCGTCCGCAACTTCTTCTCTGGCATCCCAGATATCCTTCTTTCCATCCGCAAGCTCCTGCTCGCCCTCGGTGAGCTCAGATTCCGCCTCAGCAAGCTCAGACTCCGCCTCAGCCTTGCCTTCAGAGAGCTCTCGCTTCGCGTCGGCGAGCTCTTGTTTGCCGTCCGCAACCTCCTGCTTCGCATCGGCAAGCTCAGATTCTGCCGTCTCTGTGACCTCACGATAGCGAATCTCACAGCGTGCGTCCGCGATCCCTTCAATTCGATCGCTGACCTCCGCCACAAGATCATCGTAGCCATCGGTAAATGCAGTCTTCTCTGCCGCTTTGTCCACCCGCAGATACACGACGCTATAGACCTCCGCGTCAAATTCTTCCGGAAGCACATAGGCAAACCCGGCCAGCGAACCCGTACCAAGCGACGTGCTGCCGCGATTAAATGACAGATAACAAGGGCTGTAGCCATAGCCGCAGACCGTAAATTTCCTGTGCTTCAAACTACTGTCGTCCTCGGACGACACTTCAATCTCCAGCTCATCCCCAGGCTTGTATCCGGTCTTGAGCGCGTAGGCGGCATCCAGAAAGCACTCATCTGCTCGCTCCGGCAGCCTTCCCTCCGCAGGCGTCAGCTCGTTGATCTCCTTCTGCAATGCCTCTACATGAAGCACCTCGCGCGCTTCACCCTCGCCACAATAGACGTCCTCCATATAACTGCCCGCCACAAAAGAAATGCCCTCGATATCGCCGAGCGCCTTCAGATCGTCCTCTGTCAGTCCGAGTGTGCTGATCACACGGAGATCCATCAGCTTGCTGTCGTCAAAATAGGAATCCCCAGTCAACCGCATATCCGGTGCAGAAGCTTGTATTCCGGAGAAAAAAGCCACTCCCAGTGCCACAATGAAAAAAATGGACAGGAAGCGGTTCTTGCTCTTTTTTATTTCCACGCGAAAATCTTTATGTAATGCCTTTTTCCTCATAAATCTCTCATTCCCGCTGTTTTATGTCATATGTCTTAGGACCCAAGCGTCCGGTACTTCGGCCAGATCTAAGCGCTCCGATCGCCCGTCGCTACCACTCGATCGTCTCTACCGGAATCGGATGATCGTTCAGCTTCATCTCGGATACCCGGCCATTTTTGATGCGGATCACACGGTCCGCCATAGGCGTGATCGCCGTGTTGTGCGTGATGACGATGACAGTCATCCCTCGCTCCCGACACATGTCCTGCAAAAGCTTGAGAATCGCCTTGCCGGTCTGATAGTCGAGCGCGCCCGTCGGCTCATCGCACAGCAAAAGCTTGGGATTCTTCGCGAGCGCACGCGCGATCGATACGCGCTGCTGCTCGCCGCCGGAGAGCTGCGTTGGGAAATTGCCCATGCGCTGCTCCAGTCCAACCTCACGCAACACCTGCTCCGCATTCAGGGGGTTCTTGGAAATCTGCAATGCCAGCTCGACATTCTCAAGTGCCGTCAGGTTTGGCACAAGATTATAAAACTGGAAGACAAACCCGATATCATTGCGCCGATAAGAGGTCAGCTTCTTTTGACTATATCGAGCAATGTCATATCCATCCACAATCACCGAACCGCCGCTCGTCGTATCCATCCCACCCAGAATATTGAGCACGGTGGTCTTGCCGGCACCAGACGGTCCCACAATCACAACAAATTCGCCCTTCTGTATTTCAAAATCAATACCGTCCACCGCATGGATATCAACCTCGCCCATATGGTAGACCTTCGTCACATTCTCCAGCTTTACAAACGCCTCCGCCACTGCCATTCCTCCGAATCTTGTGTACTAATTCCATTTTACATGCGCAAAACCCGCACCGCAATCACTTTATGAAAATTTAACAAAAAGAAAATCTCAACCTCTTCACGCAAACCTGAATGTCAAAACGGGCAAGAAGCCTCGGGCGGACCCTATATGTCCTTCCCGGGACGCCTTGCCCATCTACAGCTGTAAACGCATCAATCCGCTATAAAATTCTTCGAAACACCGCCCTTGTATTCTCAACGCTCATTAAGATCAACATACTCCCTGTGATGTCCTACATACTTGTACGCAGGGCGAATGATCTTGCCCTCATTGACGAGCTCCTCAATCCGGTGTGCGCTCCAGCCGGCAATCCTCGAGATCGCAAATACCGGCGTGTACAACTGTTTTGGAATGCCGAGCATCGAGTACACAAATCCGCTGTAAAAGTCGACGTTACAGCAAATCGGCTTGTGCAGCTTCTTGCGGTTCGTCAAAAGCTCCGAGGCGATCCGCTCCACTCTCTCGTGCAGCTCGAACTCATCCGTCAGCCCTTTCTCCTCCGACAAAGACTTTGCATACTCCTTCAGGATAACTGCTCGCGGATCAGAAAGCGTATAGACCGCATGACCCATGCCGTAGATCAGGCCGCTCCCGTCAAACGCTTCTTTATTCATGATCTTGACCAGATAATCACGAACCGCGTCATCGCTGTTCCAATTATGCACATGTTCCTTGATATCTGCGAACATATTCTCGACCTTGAGGTTCGCGCCACCGTGCTTCGGCCCCTTCAGCGATCCGAGCGACGCTGAAACCGCAGAATAAGTATCGGTGCCGGTCGACGAGACGACATGTGTGGTAAACGTCGAGTTGTTACCACCGCCGTGCTCCGCATGGATTACAAGGGCGATGTCCAGCACACGTGCCTCCAGTTCCGTGTACTGCCCGTCGTCACGCAGAATACGCAAAATATTTTCCGCTGTGGAAAGCTCCGGATCCGGATAACGGATCAAAAGACTCTTATCATTATGATAGTGCTGATATGCATGATACGCATAAACCGAGATCAGCGGGAAAGTCGCAATCAGCGACAGACACTGCTTCAACACGTTCTGGATCGAAATATCATCCGGATTCTCATCGTAAGAATACAACGTCAGTACACTGCGCTGCAATGCGTTCATGACGTCCGCGCTGGGCGCTTTCATAATCACATCACGCACGAATTTATTCGGCAATTCCCGATACTGGCTCAGAATCTCGATAAAGGACTGAAGCTGCTGCTTGTTCGGAAGAGCCCCGAACAAAAGCAAGTATGTAATCTCCTCAAAATTAAATTTCCTCTCTTCAAAGCCTTTCTTCAGATCCATGATGTTATAGCCCTGAAAATAGAGTTGTCCTTCCGCCGGGAGCTTTTTCCCGCCCTCTGTGCGAAACGCGACCACATCCGAGATCTCGGTCAAGCCGGTGAGAACACCCTTACCGTCGGACTCGCGCAATCCACGCTTCACATCATACTCTTCATAAAGATTCAGATCCAGCGCCCCTGAAATCATACACCATTTCACAAGCTCTGCCAGCCTGATATCTCTGATTCGTCTGTCCTCATCACTCTTCATCATAATATTCTCCTCCTCATCCGTCACATAATTCCGTCGTTCGCTCTCTGCCCGCACACCCCCTTGTATCGGCAGTTTCCATCTACAGCCTCGCGGCTTCCATTATTTCAAAAATCCTGTTCCCCTATCTGAAAACAGCTTCTCACGTGTCTTCTGCTCAAGCGAGTAATATGACCACTTTCCCTGCTTCCGACATATGACAAGGCCAGCTTCCGTCAAAATTTTCATATGATGCGACAACGTAGACTGTACAATGTCCATCGATTTCAAAATATCACCTGCACAGAGCTCCTTTTCTTCGAGCAACACGAGAATCCGAAGCCGGTTCTCATCTCCGAGCGCCCGAAAACACTCTGCCATTTTGTGCATTTCATCTCCGCCGGCACTGCCCCTTTTTCTTCCTTTCGCAGTACTTGTCAGAGCCTTGGAATTCCCGTCCGTCTCCGTCTTTTCCTTAGCTTTCTTTTTCGTCTCTTTCTCTGACTTCTGGCCGGCCTTCTCAAGCTTTTTCAGCTTATCTTTTTGGTGCTTCAGTTTTTCTTGTTTCTTCTGTTTTTCTTGTTTTTTCTTTTTTCCCATGGGATTTTCACCTCCCCGAGCTCGATACGTTCGCGAAGATTATATCACAACATTTTATTCGAGTAAAGTGTTTGCATTTTTCGCTCAAAGATGGTATAGTACCAATATTGTTACAATAAAATTACACTTTTTATTCATCGAGAAAGGAGTTTGTGTTCAATGTCAAATAAAAAATTGCTTCTCCTGTTTTCCCTGACTGCTGTTGTGACACTGTCCGGCTGTGGCGGCAAAAAGGATTCTGCACCCGAACCAGCTGATTCGCCGAAGAATGAGGCCGTTGAAACAGAGGAATACTCAGAGACCCCTGCAGAATTAGAGCCGATCACGCCCTCTGACTATCTTGTGAAAAACGTAAGCGACTACGTGACACTTGCCCCACTAGACAATCTTACCGCAGAGCAGAATGTCTATGAAGTTACCGCTGAGATGCTGCAGGAGCGCATCGAAGAAGAGCGCTATATGTATAGCGAAGAGGTAAAAGCAGAAAAAGCTGCTGACGGCAGTACCGTATACGCGGATGTGACTTCTTCAATTCAGGGAGTCGACAGTCCTGAATCTACAGAGAGTACAAGTTTTGTGATCGGTGATGAGGACTATGGCGCAGAATTTGATGCGCAGTTGATCGGAAAAGCAGTAGGAGACGAAATGGACTTTTCCATCACCTACGACGATGATACATGGTATGAGGACTGGGCAAATCATACGGTAGATTTTCATGTCGAAGTGACCGGGATCTACGAGACGATTATCCCTGAGTACGACGATGATTTCATTACAAACAATACCGAGTACGATTCAAAGGAAGAATACGAAGAAGCATTGCGTACGACGATGGAAGATGAACTCTCACAGGAAAGTTACTCCGAGACAATAAACAATCTGCTCCAGTCCGTCATGGAACAATCTACCTTCAACGGCTATCCGGAGGATCTTTACGCATCCTGCGAGGCAGAAGCTCTCTCCTATTACAGCCAGTTCCTGGGAACGGATGACCGCAACGAGATTCTGGAAAGCCTTGGCCTCACCGATGAGGATCTGAAAGACGAGGTTCTCAATTCTGTTAATCTTCGTCTCATTATCTGTGCTATTTGCGAGGAAAAGGGGCTTGAAGTGACAGAGGACGATTACATCACAGAAGTAACCGATTCCGCAGAGATTTATGGCTATGCAGACCCCGTTGAATATGAAGAGCTCAATACCCGTGAATCTATTGTATGGTCCCTCTATCAGAATAAGGTCGCCGATTTCTTATATGAAAATGCTGAAATTACGCCGGTCAAAGCATCCATAGAGGATCTGTACGGGGACAGTTTCTTTGAAGTGGAGACAGAAGAAGAAACGTACAGCGCAGATGATATTTACGCTGCGGAGCTTGAGACGGAAGCATAATAGAAAAACTAATTGTAGCAAAAATTAAAAAACACATGTTTTTTTCGTTATTTTCTGCAATTGCGCTTGACAATTGACTATATTATGTTATACTATAGTTGCTGGTAGAGTGGTTTGTTTGTAAATTTCACTAGCTATTATAGATTATGAAATAATAGCCTTTGATAGTCTATAATAGTTAGTGAAATTTTTTAACGAATCAGGTAGGCACAATAGTTAGGAGGTACCCAGATGAACAAAGGTACAGTGAAGTGGTTCAATGCAGAGAAGGGCTACGGCTTCATCACCGGCGAGAACGGTTCCGATGTGTTCGTACATTTTTCTGCAATCCAGGGTGAGGGCTTCAAAACTCTGGAAGAAGGACAGGCAGTTTCTTATGATCTGACAGAGGGCGCTCGCGGAATGCAGGCTGCCAATGTAGTGAAACTCTGAATTAGAATGTGAGATGGCCAGAAGGTCGCTGCAGCGCTTGCGCAGTGACCTTTTTTACGTCCAAAAGCGGATTGTTTTGTGTTTCGCACTCCCACAATCCGCTTTTGGACATCCTACAGCTTCTCGAAGTCATCCGCCCCGTGCTTGCACAGCGGGCAGACAAAATCGTCCGTCACTTTTCTGTAGCAATACATTGGAAAGCATCCTTATATTTTTATCTAAAAAACAGCAGGACATATCTTTAATAGATCCACTCGCTGTCAGAATAGATGACAATAAAATCAGGCGTATTTGCCTCGTCCAGAGTATAATTTACACTTATGCGATTGTTCTCGTTCTCCATATCTGAAACCTGCGCCGAATAGCTGTGATAATCACTGTCATCTGCTTTGTAATCAGATACATAATATCTAAGATCGTCTTTCTCAAGCGATCCGCTGGTGCCGTCAAGCTGCACCTTATTCAGAGCCGGAAGGAGAGACTTCAGCTCTTCATCCGTAGTCTTATTCGTGATTCCATACGGCAGCTTCAATGCATCCGCGCTCCAGTTATCATCCAGGAAGAACTGAATAGAAGTGACCACCGTATCCTGCACATTCACCATCATTTCATCCAGATTTTCCACCTCGACATTGGCGCGCCGATCGCCGTTTGAAATATATACGCTCGAATTATCTCCTAAGCCGTATACTACTGACTCTTCATCGAGCGTCCATCCATTCTCAAGGAACACCGACAACGGCATCGGCAATTGATATGCTGCCCCATCCAACTCAAAAGTCAAAGGCGTAAGGCCGGCGCCCAATGCCGCAGGTGCCGCATACGCATCAAGGTATGCCGGGCGAGCCGAAGGCTCTGTCGCGTCTTCCTCGAAGGTCTTATAGTAATTCAACTCGATCTCGGACACTGTCTGCGAATCATCCATTTCAAACATCGTCGAATCAGAATCCGCCGCCTCACTGAACATCAAAGACATATCCCGCATCGACTCCTGGAGATCCGTCCCTTTCTCACGAAGAAGCTCTGAAAATTCGTATTCATAACTGTCGCTCTCGGGAGCTCCGTACACCGCTTCCACTTCTTCCGCCGTTGATCCAATCTTCAGGCCACTCTCAAGTGCAAACTCTACCGCAGCATCCGACTCCACGTCGATACCGGCTACTCTCGCGTTCTGCATCTCCATCGCGTTGCCCGTGGCATTCAAGAAGGTGACAATTATCATCTTCTCCTCACTGCTGTCCTTGACCATCCAGCATCCCTGTACTGTCATGCCGGGTATCTTTTCCGTAGCGTCTGTAGAATAATAGAAATCCCATCCGTTCGCCCTCAAGTCTTCCGCCGAAAACGGCAGAGTATATTCCGTTCCCTCAAGGGTGAACGCATATAGAGATTCAATATCATCCTGGCTGGCCACGTTGTCCGCATAAGGCTGGTCTACCGCACACACATTAAGAGACACAAAGGCCGACATTCCAAGTACCAGAGCGCTTGTCAGTAGTTTCTTCATTTTTTGATCCTCCTTTGATATACTTTTATATATTCATATCTTATTATGTTATGCCTCATCTCCCCAATATCAGGGAAAACTACCTATTTTATATCCAATCGGAGCCCGCGTCCTGCTCCCCGGCGCCCTGCGCATCTGTATCCTGGCGGTTCGCATCCTGTGCGCCTTCATCAGTGAAATCCTCATCCTGTGCACTTGCGCCGGCAGAGCCATCCTCATTCTGTGCGCTTGTGTCCCCAGAATTCGCTGCGATCTGTGCACCGCTCACGATAAATCCAACGTCACGAATCGATGAGCCGGCCGGGATCGTCCCGTTGTAGTCCACAGAGGTGATGTGCAGCGTGCTCCCTTCCACCGTGTAATTTCCGTTCCAGCCATTGGACAGCTTAATTTCTCCCGCAAATGGCACATCGAGCTCCCACGAACTGCAATCCGTCTCTCCCTTGTTCTTGATGGTCAAATCATACTGATATGTCGGCGCACCATTTTCCTCCCAGTTTCCGCGCATCACCGCGGACGCCTCGATATCGCCGCTTGTGATCTTGGTGACCCCGGAGCCATCCGTGTCAGTCTGCGCATCGCTTTCCGGGTCATTCTGTCCGACTGAATTGCCCTGATCCACTGCCCCGGCATCTACGTTCTGCCCAACACCATCTGCATTGGTGTCCTTGTCTGCCCCAGCATTATTTTGACCACTGTCCGCATTGGGATTATCCGCCAGCTCTGGCGAATTGCCGCTCAACATCTCATACAACCACTTCCCGGAGTCGCTCAGGTCCTCAACCGTGAATCCACTCGTCTTGCCGCAGGAGCTCTTAATGATCGCCGAACTTTCATCCTTGTTCGATATATTCCAGGCGACATAACTGACACCATATTGATCCATCGTCTCAACCCACTGCTTCGCCTGGTCGAGATCGAGTGCTCCGTTCCCGCTCGCGTCGCAGATGCCGTACTCCGTGACAAAGATCGGAAGTCCCTTATCGAGCGCATCCGTCATCCTGCTGCGCAGATCATCCTTGTGCGTAGCCGCATAAAAGTGCAGTGTGTACATGATATTATCATAGTCCGTGATCGGATCGGCTGCCGCCTCATCCACATACTGCGACCAATTTGGCGTACCCACCAGGATTACCGCATCCTCATCATTCTGGCGGATCACAGGGATCACTTGCTCCGCATAGCTCTTGACCGCATCCCATGTCGTGCCGCCGTTCGGCTCATTACAGATCTCGTAAATCACGTTGTCATTTCCCTTGAACTCGTTCGACATTGTCCGGAAGAAATCTAACGACTCGTCGAGGTAGACGTTCGGATTGAGGTCCGAAAGGATGTGCCAATCGACGATCACGTACATATCACACGCGGTCGCATACTGAACGCCCTGCTTGACAAGCACCTGCAGCGCCTCCTTATTGCCATCTGTACAATAGCCGCCGGATTCCGCCGTGTACATCGCAAGCCGAACCACATTTACCTTCCACTCGTCATGCAGCTGACGGAAAAATTCTTCGTTCACATACTGCGGGAACCACGCAAGCCCATGCGTGCTGAGTCCTCGAAGCTGCACCGGCTCCCCATTACTGCCAACCAGATGCGTCCCCTCCACATGGAGCGCGCCATCTGCGGAAGGCGCAGCCAACGCACAGCCATCCGCCTGATCAGGCACTTGCGCTTGATCCTCCTGTCCGGCATGCTGAACACTCTCCTGTATCGGCTCGGCAGCCTGTACAACATGCATCTGCATGAGTAGAAATATGGCTAAAGCAACAATTCTCACCCGTCTTCTCATAATATTAGATGCTCCTTTTCTCCTGTACCTGTATGCTTACATGATTACCATTCCCTCGCGGCCAGCTTTCCGATCAGGCTTTGATCCGCCGGCAGCCAGTCCACGCTGTCGAGCGTCTCACGCGTCAGCCAGCGCGTTGCCTCGTGCTCCTTCAGAACCAGATGCCCCAACTTGATCGTGCACAGGAAACAATCCATTGAGAGATGGAATTTCGGATAATCGTACTCAACCGTGTCCAGCAGCTCACCGACCTCGATCTGCGTATCCAGCTCCTCCATGATCTCGCGCACCAGCGCCTCCTGCGGCGTCTCGCCCGGCTCAACCTTCCCGCCCGGAAACTCCCAGCCGCCTTCAAACTCCCCGTACCCGCGCTGGGTAGCGAAGACCTTGTTGTCATGGATGATAATGGCGGCGACGACCTTAATGGTTTTCATTTCATTTTTATTCTTCAAAAGAATTCATCACCTTCTGTCCCTTTTTTTAATTCTTTTGTATCAAATTTCTTGATTGTATCAACTGCCGCCTGAAGAAGCTGCTCACCCGTGACTTTTTCGTTCGCTTTATCCGTAAGTATGTAACTGACTGCTGCTTTTTGGTAAAATCTATTGATTGTTGTTTCAATAATCTCTCAACATCCAGATTCTTCTCACATGAAAACTCGGAGAGGAGTTTTCGTAACTCTTCCTCTCCGAAATCTGTGTTGTCCCCACCAGACAAGTATTCACGAATGTTAAAGACAGTTACATCATTAAATATCTGATTTTTCCATAATTTTTTTACTTCCGCCGAACCACAAATATGTATAATTCCCATATCAGGTACAGGAGTTCTATGAAGAGATTCCTGATAGGACTCTTCAACTGTATATTTATATTATATGGATAATCCACTCTTTTTTCAACAGATTTTTTCATATACACGATACGATTTTCTAACATATTTCCATTCACACTTTTCTCCCCCACTCTTTCAGCTTCCTCCTTCTCTCCCGGTAGTCCGGCAGCACCTCCGCCACGATTGCCCAAAAGCGTTCGGAATGGTTCATCTCCC
>CANQEB010000041.1 GCA_947594085.1 uncultured Lachnospiraceae bacterium
CATGTGGCACGGCTGAGGTCATGCCGGAACGCCTGCTCGACGCGGTCGTCTCGGTAAGCGGCAGCTCACCCGCCTATGTCTTTATGCTGATCGAGGCGATGGCGGACGGCGCGGTCCGTGACGGGATTCCGCGCGCACAGGCTTACCGTCTGGCAGCCCAATCCGTGCTCGGCAGCGCGAAGATGGTGCTCGAGACAGGGAAGCATCCGGGCGAGCTCAAGGACATGGTCTGCTCGCCGGCCGGCACCACGATCGAAGCCGTCGCAGCGCTCGAAGCCGCTGGTTTCCGCAATGCGGTTCTCGCCGGGATGAAGGCCTGCACGGATAAGACGAGGGGGATGGTGTAAATACTTCGCCATCCCCCTTTTCCATCATTTCATTTCTTCAGAGGGTTTTTGTGTACCTGCTCAGACGTGCAAGCGCCCGCACAAGTTTTTGTGTACCTATACAGACTTCGCAGGCACCCGCTCATCCGTGCGTCCCGGAATCTTCTGCTGCGCTTTACGTGTCTCTGTCAGAGTTCACCATACGGGCAAATCCCGAGATTCGTCACCGTACCATCCTGATCAACAGCCCTGAATGCAATATACAAATTGTCTCTGATCTCCTCCGCTGGAATCAATGAAAGATGCGCGGACTCCATATTGAGCAAATATTCTACTGAGTCTACAAAAAAGTCTGTCCATTCATCCTTGCCACCGTCCGCACCTAGTACGCTACTCTCCAGATTAAGGGTCGTGAAACAAGATACAGGCAGATCCGAGTAGTCCTCTCCTTCGATCTCATCGATCACCGCCACATTCTCCGCAGAGGCCGTCCCTGTCTCATAATCCAACGTCAGGGTAAAATCAACCGGCAGATAGACGTACAGGTCGCTTATATCGAGATTCAGGGATGGGATCTCCTGCGTTCCCTGCAAGCCGACCTCTGAGATCTCTTCGTTCATTCTCACATATCCGTCCGGAATCTCATCGACCTTCAGCACCATTCCCGAATACTCTCCGGTCAGCCGTCCCTCCTCCACACAAAGAGGAATCTCCGCCACCGACACATACAGTTCTTCGCCATCCTCAGAACGGTAGTCCTCATTGTCCTCATGGTACAACACCAGCGCAAAGCCGTCCGTGAACTGCTCCGCCTGCTCTTTGGTCAATGGCAGTGACAATGTCTTCTGCAACTCCCGTGGATTCTCCGGCGCAGAAACCTCCGGATTCAACGGAGGCTGTCCGCTCTCCAGAGCATCTGCGTCAAGAGTCACCTTCATATCCTTCATCGGAAGAAGGACTCCTTCCTCTACATCAAAGGCTGCCTTCGTGCCGAATTCGATCTCCAGATCATACAAGTGTACCTTTTTCTCCCGATCCACAGACTTGATCGACATGCTCACGGACGATGCTCCGGTCTGAGCCTCGCTTTCTTCTTCCGTAGCTTCCTCACCGACAGGCTCTATGTTAGATTCATCGTCAGCTTCCTCTTCCTCCAGCCAGTCCGTATCCAGATCCAGGGAAAGGTAATCATACGCGATGGTGTCCGCGTACAGCACCAGGCTCTCCGACTCGCTGATCACGCCGGCCATCGCCGGATTCCCGTCAATCTTTGACCGGAATACCTCCAGGGTCACATCCCTGTCTGTTTCATTGCGCAGCTCCAGCGCCAGAAACACCGTACGGTCAACCACCCATACGGTTTCCCCGAAGACCGACACGCCGTCTTTCTCATACAGCGCCTTCATCTCCGGCGCGGCCTGCCGCGGATTCTTCGGCTCATGCCTCAGGGGAGAATCCAGATGAAGCTCGACACGCTCCGGTGAGTCATACGCGATCAGTCGGATATCGGAAATCTCCGTCTGTCCCCAACGTTCGAGAGGATCGCTTACGATCAGCTTTTTTGATCCCTTCGCCGAATCGGAGAAACTGTCCAGATAGATCTCCTCCTCTATCTTGATGGACTCAAAGGTATCGCAGCCTGCATCCATCCAGACTACAGGTGTAAAGCTTACGTTCATGGCGCAGCCGTTTACCGCGATATCCTCAAAGCTCTTCTCCACAAAACTGTCCGTGTTGTTGATACAATGCAGAACTCCTTCCAGCTCGCCCATTTCATTCTCGGAAAGGCTTATCAGCTGATACGTCACTCCGTCGCTTTCCGTCTGCGCAAGCGCTTTTCCGAAATCGGCTTTCGCAGTAAATGAAGAGACGTCCGCAGACAGCTCATAGGAGAGCGATACCTGAACCGCTTCCTCAGGCTCCGCCTCCGTTTCCGTATCTTCTGTATCTTCATCCGACTCGATCAAAATGGACAGATCGATTGACGAAATCTCATCCAGGTTGAGCAGATCCGTCTCAGAGGCTTTCAGGACAAATTCGTCCGTCTTCCCCGGCTCCAGCCCGTAGATCCAGTCCGCGTCCGCGACAAAACGGCTCCCGTTGAGTACAAAGCCATGCTTGTCCAGCTGATATTTTTTGGTCGTATCGGAGAGGTTTGTCACTTCAAGTGTGACCGTGAGGTCGGGCGACAGTTCGGAACTGTCCAGCGTCGCGGACGCCTCGATGCGATACTCCTCCGTCTCAACCACGGACGGGGAAAGCCGAAGTTCCTGCACATCATCATTCCCGACGGTGAGCAGCTCACTGCTGAACGTATTCGCCTGCGTGTCCGTCACCTGAAAAGTCGCGTACAGATCAGAATCCGTCAGCTGTTCCTTGAAAAACTGAAGATGCCACTCCTGCGAAGCCGCGATATTTCCTCCCCGCGCGTAATATACGCCCTCGTGAAACTGCCAGTCGTCAAAGGCCTGAAGCGTATCGTCCCGGTACGTGATATCGCGGAAACCAAACGGGAAAAGCAGATATTCATAGTCTTCCGCGACAAGTTCAAGACGGTTTGACATCATATTCGTGACCTCGTCGTACACATAGGTCGCCGCAATTTCCAGCTGATCGGTCTCCTCATTCAGCGTACACAGATCAACAACGTAGGCGACTTCGTCCGTCACATCGCTTACATAATTGAGAGAGACTGCATACCGGCCGTCGATGATATCATAGGAAATCGGCCCGCAGATCGGGTTTCCCTCTCCGTCAACCGCATAGAGCGTCGTTCCCGTATATTTCGCGGAGAGCACGCCGTTCTCGTCCAGCGTGACATCGTCCGTGGTATACACCTTCGCATACAGCTCTTTTTCGCTGAAAGAACCTTCCTCCAGCACCATCAGCTGCGCCGAGGCAAAATTCGCGATCTGCTCCTGCGTCAGCTGCATTGTGAACACAGAATTGTTCTCCTCATCCGCTTCCTCGCCCAGCATGACCATCCTGGACCAGTCGCTCATCTCCTCGCCCAGCCAGATCTCCGCAAACTGCTGAATATACTGCGTATAGCCGGGCGCGAAAAGGAAACCGGCGTACTCCTGCTGCCAGCCGCTCTGGTACAGATCCTTGTTGTAATACGGATGATAGACCGAAAGGCCGTTGCTGTTCTCAATGTTGCTGCGGTTGTATACGATCGCTTTCTGCAGAGCATCCAGCAGTGCGTCTGCTTCCTCAGGCGCCTGCTGGCTGTAGTGCTGCACCAGATCCGTCAGATCCACAAGGTCGTAATCACTGTTTCCTGTATCCGAGCGCCCGAACCCTTTCGTTCCCTGCCGCATATTAGACAGCGCCGAAAACGTATCCTTGCTCAGATCCACCACAAGATCAGAGAAAAAATTGTCCATGCAGATCTCTACATTTTCTATTTCGGCCAGATTGATACAGGCCAGGGTCAGCCCGTCCGAACCGCTGCCCGGCGCGTCCAGGTAGGCATCCACGATCCGCTGCCCCGTCTCCATTCCGCCGGCGTCGGCCTCGATCCCGCTCAGGAAGCTATAGCTCCAGCCGCTGCCGGGCTCGGTCTCCTGCGACGCGATCATGTACTTTGCGTAAGGAGCCATCATATACGCCGTCTCCACCGAGGACATCAGGCAGGCGTCAAAGCCGATCCACTCCAGCGGCTCCTGCGCGAACGGGCTCGCATCCAGCGCCTCCTGAAGCTCCAGCATGCTCAAACAATCCGACGCCGCCAAACTGTCCCAGCAGACGCCGCCAAGGGGGCCTCCGCCGTGATCCCAGAGAACCAGGGCGTAAGAATCCGCCGGATACTGCTCGTACCCGTAATTCAGAAATGTCGAGAGCGTCCCTGCCTCGCCCATGTTCAGCAGTTCGTCCGCAAGCACCTGTTTGGGCCTGTTCCCCGTCACCTCATAGACAGAGGTCACATCTGTCGGAAAACCGCCCCACCACCGCGTGGAGCCGCCCGTCATCACGATCACGTTCACCTGCTCCGGATCAAAGCGCGACTTCAGCATCTCCGTAATGTCCGCAGTGGCAGCCCCGTTATCGCTTTCCAGGTTGCTCCCACACATGTACACCATAACAGTAATCTTGTCCTCGGCGAGCGCCGTCACCGAGAAGCAGCCTGATACAAGGATCATCAGCAGGCATAACATTCCTGCCCGAAACAATTTTTCTCTCTTCATCTTATCCCCTTAAATGCTTCTTTACATTTACCAAATCAGTTGATTGAAAAATCTGCCAGCGCAAGCTCCAGATCCGTGAGATCTGCCTCCGTGAGCAACGTAGAATCTATAGAAAAGCAAACGCACTGAATCATCATACTGTTCACGTAGGTCTCATAGCAAGCAATCTGTCCGGATGGATCCGTAAACTTGTAATACCGGTTTCCTCCCAGTGTCATTGCTTCAGCATCGTATCCCGTATAGGAAACACTCTGAAGTGTGTCAAGAATGAGCGTTTCATCCGACACACTCAGATCATTGGAATTGACGATTATCTTGCTGAGCGCGTCCGAATATGTATAAATCTCCATCCCCCTCGTGACCCCGCTGTTTATCAAGACAAAATGCGAATTCTTTTCTACCATATCAGTGGCGGCCGCCAGCGGATCATTGTAAACAAGCGTAAACAGCTCCAGCTGCTGCGATATATCCTGTGTCAGACACATCCAACCGAACGGCGGGTACATATTCATATTCAACCCGTCCGCCTGAACTTCATACCGTCCGTCTTCCGTGATCGTCACCACATCCGTGCTGCCCGTGTCAAAAATGCCGCGCTCCCCCATATCCTGCCGAAACTCCTCCGCCACTATGTTTTGCGCTGCGCCGTGCTCGGAAAAATCCACTCCGGACAGATCCAGTCCCTCCGCGCAGACAGACTGCGTCATAGCGATCAGCATCATGCCTCCAGTACAAATTGCTGCCAGTTTTCTCAATCCTTTCATGTTCTTTACTCTCCTTTTTATAATTATTTTTTATTTCTTCCGCGATCCCTTCTCATGGTTTTCCTCTAATGTATATATCATATCACCAAAATCAGACATTGACCAGCATATTATACTGTAATGATGTGTTTTTGTTTTCAAAAGTATTGTGCTGACTCGCATTCACTCGCATTCTTTTCAAGCAATATATTTTATGTGTAGATTGCAAGTCAAAAAAGGCCGAAAATCTGTTTCCAGATCTCCGGCCTATAATGTGCCTTTCCAGTCTGCTTCATCCGCCTCCGCTCTCAATTCTTGTACACTTCTCTTCGATGCCCAACACTCAATGCGAGAATTACCAGAGCCTTATCCTCGATATGGCAGATCAGGCGATAATCGCCGATCCTGTAACGCCACTTGCCTTTTCGGTTCGCGATAAGGGCTTTTCCGTGTGCCCGTGGATTTTCACAACCCACAAGATTTTTATCGATCCAGGCATAAATCATCTGCCTGGTATATTTATCCAGCCTTTTCAGCTCCCTTACCGCCCGTTCCGAATATTCTATCCGGTAACCGGTCATAAGCCGAGTATCTCCTTTACTTCTTCATGGGAATATGTCTTTGGATTCTCAACATACTCCTGATAGGCATCGTTTGCTACGGTGATATCGTATTCATCCTCAATTTTCTCAAAAAGAGCCTTTTTAAAAGCCTCTCCCAGGGATAAGGAATGCAGCTTTGCATAGCTTTCTGCCAAAAACTTTTCTTCCTTCGAAAGTCTTATCGAAAAACTCATGCTATCGCCCTCCTTTCTGTAATACATTGTACTACATACAGTATAGTTATTCTTTGTACAAGAGTCAAGAGGTTTTATCAGCAAACCGTCTTTTACCGTCTCAGCTCCCCGAGCGTCCCGAATGTGTATCCCATCTCCTCCCACTTCGTCAGCAGCTCATCGAGGATCGCCGCGTTCGTGGAAGAGGTGTTGTGCAGCAACACGATCGCGCCTGGATGGATGCGCCCGAGCAGCTTTTCGAAGGCCTCTTCCTTCGAGGGCTGTTTGTCTTGATACCAGTCCACGTAGGCGAGGCTCCAGAAGAATGTCTGGTAGCCGAGCTGTTTCGCCATCTTCAGGTTCGCCGTGCTGTACTTTCCCTGTGGCGGCCGGTAATAATGCGCAAGTTCCTGCCCGGTCATCTCCTTGAAAGCTGCCTCCAAATCTTTGATCTCCTTCTCAAACGAGGCCATGTCTGAGATCTTCGACATATCCGGATGGTGCATCGTGTGATTGCCTACTGTGTGTCCCTCCGCGACAATCTGTTTCACAAGCTCCGGATTGTCCTTGATAAAATTTCCGACCGCAAAAAAGGTCGCGTGGACGCCATGCTTTGCAAGCGCTGCGAGGATCGCGGGCGTATTGCCGTTCTCATAGCCGCAGTCGAAGGTCAGGTAGATGATCTTCTCGTCCGTATCTCGCGCGTACCAGGCATCGTACTGCGCCAGCTCCTCGTACGTGGCGTTCCCGACCGGCTTTTCTCCTTCCTGCTGAAAACTTAAACCCCAGTTTCCCTCCGCAGACGCAGGGGAAGTCCGAAGTGTCCTCTCCACGCGCGCCGCCATGTGTCCCACAAAAAAGGCCGCAGCAAAGATAACGATCACCGCAGCCTTCTTCCATATATTTTCTTTCTCTTTTTTCCAGACCATTTCACCGCTCCGGGCATTTCTCTCACTGCAATCTATGCGGGCATAAGTCCATTTATGAGTCCTCGCGTCTGAATCGCATTCCCGCAAATCCTTCAGGACGAAATGGCCGTAACCTACAGGCTTCTGCTGCTCTCCCTTCACTCATTCAGATCAGCCAATTTTGCAAAGCACACTCACATTGATCTGTTGAATCTGAAATCGACAGCACATCCGCCATTGATACATCCGGGCTCACCCGATCCCGCTCTGGATCACTTCCCATACAGTGTCTTTCTGGTTCCCCAGCACCCACTCCGCAATGCCGCCAAGGTCATACTTGCCGACCAGAGCAGCGCGCGCACCTACGGAGGCATCATCCTCGAGCCAAATCTGACAGAGTCTGCCCTGTTCGTCCGTCCATTCTGCGTACTGCTGTCCCGTGCTCTCATCGTATGCAGAAGACACTCCTGCCGCCGCAACGATCTCATCCGCGCGCGCCATCGACACGGCCTCGCTCGTCACCTGCGACGTGCCGTCCTCGTTCGTCTGCGTATACCAGAGCCTTGAATAGAACGGAATCCCGCTGATCAGCTTCTCCTTTGGAACCTCAGTCAGCATGTTCTGGATCCCTGTAATCTCGAAGTCCATCGACGCTACGCTTCCCACAAGATCCGAGCCTGCGTAATGCTCATCGTATCCCATCACAATCACATAATCGCAGACGGCACCCAGCTCATCTCTGTGATAATGCCGCGAGAAGTCCATCGGAACCGGAACGTCCACCGAGAGTACGATCTGATTCTTTCGACACAAAATCGACAACTCACGCATGAATTGTGCGTAATCATATCCGGCCTCCTGCGCGATCCCCTCAAAATCGATGTTAATCCCATCAAAACCAAGCTCAAGTGCCTGATTCACCAAATAATTCTGAAGCATCTGCCGTGCCTGACGCGAAGCCAGAACCGCCGTCGTGCTGACATTTTCACTGAAATTGCTGACCAATGCCCATACCTGAAGCCCTGCCTTGTGTGCACGTTTCACATAGGAAGCATCCGCAAACGACTGAACGTTTCCCTCATTATCGCTTAAGAAATACCACGTCGGCGAGATCACATTCACACCGGTCATACCTTTGATATCCTTTTTGATATCTGCATTCATCTCCGGATAATTAATCTGATGCCAGACAAGATTCACACGGCCATCCTGATGAATCGACGGGTATTCTGCCTGATAATAGGTGTCTGTCACTACGTTTTCATGTACCTTGCCCAGGCGGCTGTTTTTTACATATCCAATGTACCCGTCCGGCGTCACGATCTGCGACCACTTCTCCATCTGCTCCAGAACAGTGACCTTCGTTCCCTCTGTTATCTCCGTGAGGATTGGGCTCTTGATCCCACCCTGATAGCGCACCGCACTGCCGCGCTTCATCTCAGCCTGCTCGATCTGTGTACTGCCGAACGTAATAAGCACGCGCGAAGGTACATCAAACACTTCGCACTTCAAGTCAGAATACTGCTGCATAAAAGTCGCCGACAGAAACATCCCCGCAGACGTCGTCTTCAGCACCTCATACCCCGCGTCGAAGCTCTCGCCATCCACAGTATACGCAGTGCTGTTCGGCGCAAATTCAAACACCTGCTCTGCTGTCGTGAACAACAGCAACCCGGCAGACGCATCCCAATGGAATCGCGAATTCAACTCCCGCTGCACCAGTGTATAGTCGATATACACGCTTCCATCCAAAATCAACGCGCGCTCCTGCGCCACATGATCCTGCACGATCACGGCCGCCTCGTCCTCCCCGAGCACTCCGAAGTAATCCTCTGCACTCATATGTTTGCCGCTTGGCATATACTTCACAATGCACACCACAATGATCGCGAGAATGCCAATCCCCGCAATCACTGCGGCGAGCAATTGAAATAGTCTGTCGTCTGATTTCATTTGCCGTACTTCCCCTTTCAAAACAATCGTTCCGCGCCGTCTTTTTGGACGCGGTACCTCTTATCTAAAACATCTTATCATATCTTTGCGAAATCCGTCATGTTTTCCGAGATTATTTCATAAAAAAATAAGAAAGTGCAATAAGGGAATACCAGTTTCGGCTGCTTTTCCTTTCTTAAGATTCCGTTTCCCCGGTGACTCTGATAAAATGAATCTCCGTGATCCGGTCTGCCTCGTCTCCGACGAAATCACGCATATAAGCGGAATCCTCCGCAAACAGACATGCTTTGGTAATATCCTCCGCGCTGCTCGGATTATTTCCAAGATACAGATGTGTTCCTTCTCTTTCGTAGTTTTGCAGTTCCTTTAGCAGAGCATTCATCTGATACGTATGCGTTTTGTGTCTTTTCTTGTTCAATTTGCTCCTTCATGCACCGCACAGGTCCCGGAGGTGTGATTCTGTTTCAAAAACGTGATATATTATAGGATAACCGTTTATGCAATGCAGATTTCAGTTTATAAATAATTTACTTGCGCAAAATACAGAAATTGATTATAATGCGTAAAAGAAGTTCGAAAGGGATACAAAAAAGTCATTTTCAGGGTATGTACAGTGACCCGACGCTCAGACGACGCCGGTCAAAATCATGTGTTTCTGATTATCCTCCTTTCCTATGATTTATTGTTTTTGTATAACCTTTCTGTTGTATATTATAATTAATATGAGTATATTTATCAAGTGTTTTTTTATCTTTTTTGAAAAAACTCTTTTGTAGCTTTTATATATCACCAGATGGAATCGCGTGGCTGAACTGTAACATTTTATCTACTTTACATATCGGCCTGTTTGCGTATATAATAGTAGTGACAATAGTGTTTCTTTAGATTTTCACCGGGTAAGGAAGTGATTGAATGAAGATTGAAAAAATCAATGACAGGCAAATTCGCTGCACCCTGACAAGAGAAGATCTTGCAAACAGAGAAATCAAGCTGAGCGAACTCGCATACGGTTCGGACAAAGCCAAAGCGCTTTTCCAGGACATGATGCAAGTCGCCGCACAGGATTTTGGTTTTGAAGCGGACAATACTCCGCTTGTCATAGAAGCAGTTCCGGTCTCCATCGACTCACTGATTCTGATCATCACGAAGGTCGATGATCCGGAGGAACTCGATACCAGATTTTCGCGATTTTCGCCGGAGGATCCCTCGCAGACAGAGGGCTATTCCTTCTCCGATCTCAAGGACCGGATCGAAGGGGCCGACGATATCCTCGGCCTGATCAAGAAGATTTCAGAGGCGCGCAAGCGTGCCGCGCAGCAGGCGCAGAAGCAGACGCAGCAGGCGGAAGCCTCCCAGTCCGATTCCGTCGAAGAGGACGATGAGGTGCGCAAACTGACACGCTTCTATCTGTTCCAGTCACTCGATGACGCGATTCGCGCTGCCGGCGTTCTCGGTACGGTCTATGACGGCCCGAACACGCTGTACAAGAATCCTGAGAACGGCGAGTACTATCTTCTTCTGGAGAAGGCGGAGAGCTCTGCGGAACAGTTTAATAAAATCTGCAATGTTCTGTCCGAGTATGCCTCCTCCTGCAAGTTCACGCCTGGCTTGGATGCGCACTTCTCTGAGCACATGGAAACGATCCTCGCAGATCACGCATTGCAGAGCCTGTACGAGCTGAGATAAATCTGTACCACACAAGAATATGGCGAACCCGTCCGATCTTTTTCGGGCGGGTTCTTTGCGTCGCCCGAAAGGACTAGCTTCGCGTCGCCCAAAAGGACTAGCTTCGCGTCGCCAGCGGTCGGCTTTCGTATACAGATTTCCACGAAAGAAACTGCCGCAGGATCTAAAAGGGAAATCCTGCGGCTGTCTCTTATATGAGTAGGTTTTAGAAATATGGCAATTTATGCATTTGACACGAGCTGATCGACGTAGCGCTTGATATTGGAAGCGTTCACATACTTGTCGACAACTCCATCGTGCAGCACGATCAACGTCGGCGCCTGCATGATTCCGTACTGACTGACAAGATCCAGATTCTCCTCCGCATCCACCACCTCGTACGGCTCATCCTTGAGCATCTCCTTGGCGATCTTGCAATTCGGGCAAGTCTTCGTCGTGAACAGGAAGCGCGTCGCATGAGTGCCCGTATCCTGCGCATCCATGATTGACTGCGTTCCGGCTGCCGCCGTCTGCACAGAAGCCGATGCTGTCTCCTGAGCCTTTGCGGTCTGCGCGGAAGCCTCCGGTGCTGTCTTCTGCGCTTTCTGTCCGGCAGCCCCGTCCGTCTCCGACACCGTCACATTGACACCCGCGCGGTACATCGGCTGATCCTCCACCACCACGCCGTTTCTCTTCAGGCGGGAATTCTGGATATCGTAGAGCTTACGGTCCGCGTACTCCTGTGTCTTACCGTCGTTCCAGTTCTGCACCGGACGATAATAACCGGTAATCCTGCTGTAGACCTCCGTCGGCTGTCCGCAGATCGGACAGATCTTCTGCTCACCGTCAAGATACCCGTGATCCTTGCAGATCGAGTAGGTTGGCGACATCGTGTAGTACGGAAGCTTGTAGTTCTCGGCGATCTTGCGCACAAGGTTCGCCGCCGCCTTCCAGTCTGGAAGCCGCTCACCCAGGAACGCATGGAATACGGTCCCGGAAGTGTAGAGCGTCTGCAGCTCGTCCTGAATGTCAAGCGCATCGAAGATATCCGCCGTGTAGTTCACCGGCAGGTGCGAGCTGTTCGTATAATAAGGCGTCTTGTCCTGCGTGGAAGCCGCATCCGGCTTCACCGCACCGGCCTCTCCGCCCGCCGTGATGATCTCCGGCCAACGCGCCTTGTCATGCTTCGCCAAACGGTAGGTCGTGGACTCCGCCGGCGTCGCCTCGAGATTGTAGAGGTCGCCGTACATCTCCTGATAAGTCACCAGGCGCTCTCTCATGTGATTCAGCACATCCTTCGCGAACTGCTGCGTCTCTGGATGCGTCAGATCCTTGCGCAGCCAGTTGGCATTCAGGCCGGCCTCGTTCATGCCGATCAGGCCGATCGTCGAGAAATGATTGTCGAACGAGCCGAGATAGCGCTTCGTATACGGATACAGACCCTCGTCGAGCAACTTCGTGATGACTTCCCTCTTGATCTTCAGGGAACGCGCGGAAATGTCCATCATGTGGTCGAGTCTGCGGTAGAAGTCCTTCTCATTCGAGGCAAGGTAAGCGATGCGCGGGATGTTGATCGTCACCACGCCAACGCTGCCCGTGCTCTCGCCCGAGCCAAAGAAACCACCCATCTTCCTGCGCAGCTCGCGCAGATCCAGACGCAGACGGCAGCACATGCTGCGCACGTCGCTCGGCTGCATATCGCTGTTGATATAGTTCGAAAAATACGGGGTACCGTACTTTGCTGTCATCGTGAAGAGAAGCTTGTTGTTCTCCGTCTCGGACCAGTCAAAATCCTTCGTGATTGAATAGGTAGGAATCGGATACTGGAAGCCACGCCCCTGCGCGTCGCCCTCGATCATCGTCTCGATGAAGGCCTTGTTGATCATATCCATTTCCTTCTTGCAGTCCTTGTAGCAGAAATCCATCTCCTTGCCGCCCACGATCGCCGGCAGCTCTGCCAGGTCGTTCGGGACAGTCCAGTCGAGCGTGATGTTCGAGAACGGCGCCTGCGTGCCCCAGCGGCTCGGCGTGTTCACGCCGTAAACAAACGACTCGATGCACTTCTTAACCTCCGGATAGCTGAGATTGTCCACCTTCACGAACGGAGCAAGGTAGGTGTCAAACGACGAGAACGCCTGCGCGCCCGCCCATTCATTCTGCATGATGCCAAGAAAATTCACCATCTGATTGCACAGCACAGACAGATGCTTCGCCGGAGCCGAAGTGATCTTCCCCTTGATCCCTCCGAGACCCTCCTGGATGAGCTGCTTCAAAGACCAGCCCGCACAGTATCCGGTCAGCATCGAAAGATCGTGAATGTGGATGTCCGCATTGCGGTGTGCGTCCGCGATCTCCTGATCGTAGATCTCAGACAGCCAGTAGTTCGCCGTCACCGCACCGGAATTGCTCAGGATCAGACCGCACCGAGGTGACAACACATTGTTCTGGGATCAAAGCAATTGGCAGAGCCTTTGCCACCGTCATCATAGCATCAAGACACGCAAGGAAGATCACACTCCTGAGTACAAATACTGATGGTAGACTGAGAAACTGAGCCCCGCCCCGCGGGTTCGCTTTTATCTGCGAAAGCAAAATAAAGACCGTCGCCCCCTCCCGTGAAAATTTTCGCAAATTTGAAAGGCCGGGGGTGTCCGGGTCCCTGACAACAGGCGATTTTACAGCAGCGGTTTTACAAGGATACTTCAAAAAACACCGAATTTTCGTAATTTCCGGATATCCATTGTGTAAATCACGCTGCTTACATA
>CANQEB010000042.1 GCA_947594085.1 uncultured Lachnospiraceae bacterium
GCTGTAATTGCTTTCCGATATCTCCTGACAAAGCAGGATTTTATTTCCTTTAAAGGCAAGCTTTCCAGGGAAATTGGTAAAGTTAGTAAAAAACTTGTACATATTTCAGAAAATGAATTACTGGAACAGATGGGTTTTCCGCCCAAATGGAAAAATATTACTCGCTGCCGACTTGATTAAAAAGGCGCTATACCTCCTGTATTCCGCTGATGTCCGAGTCGATCATCATCGAGTAGTTTGTGTAGTACACGACGAAGCCGGGCTTCGCGCCGTTCGGCTTCTTCACATGTCTTTTTTCGACATAATCGATCTCAACTTTCTCGGCATTTCGATTGCGCGAGTAGTGCGCGGCAAGGCGGGCAGCCTCTTCAAATGTGCGGTCGGGGAGCTCCCGGCCGTTTGTCTTTACGATGACATGGGAACCGGGCGCGCCCTTGGCGTGGAACCACCAGTCGCTGTTCCCGGCGATCTTGAAGGTCAGCTCATCGTTCTGATAATTGTTCTTCCCGACATACATGTCAAACCCGTCCGAAGAGATGTAGTGGAAGGGCTTTGAGGTGATCTTCACTTTTTTGCCGCTGTATTTGCGGCGGATGTAGCCTGCGTCCATGAGCTCTTCGCGGACCTGTACAAGATCGTCCTCCGAGAGCGCCATGTCCATGAAGGTGCAGATGGATTCGAGCTGCGCGATCTCGGCCTCCGTCTCCTTGATGTGCTCGGAGAGCGCCTCATAAGTGCGCTTCAGCTTGTTGTATTTATCGAAATATTTCTGCGCGTTCTCGTGCGCGCTCAGGGTGTCGTCGAGCGGCACCGTCATCATTTCATTCGTATAATAATTCAGCGCCTCAAAGCTCTTGGCGCCAGGCTCTACACCGTAGCCGTAAGTGTTGATCAGCTCGCCGTAGATCCGGTATTTCTCCCGCTTTTCCGTGTCCTTGAGCTGGCGGCTCTGTAGCTCGTATTTCTTGCGGCAGCGGTCGAGAGCCGTCGTCGCGATGCGCCGCAGGTCCGAGGATTTCTGATGAATGCGCGTCACAGTGTTCCGCATTGCGAAGTACTGCTCAAGCATCTCCGAGGCCGAGTCGAAACGCGTATGCTGCATATCCGCGTACATGGTGAGCGGCACGGAAGAAAATTCGATTGGCGTGTGATCTCGGTCATAGATGATCACAGGCTCAAATCTGTGCTCGCGCACATCCTCCATGAGAAGCTCGAACTGGTGGTACAGGTGAAGCTGTTCCATCTCGCTGATCGTGTTTGCGCTCTGTGCCGATTCGAGGCCCGCGCGGTGGCAGAGCTCCTCCGCGATCACGGGACTGATGCCGGTATAGGAATTGTAGATGGCCTTGGAGAGTGACATCGGTTTCGAAAAGACAGTCTGGCAGAATTCCTGCTCAGAGGTCGCGAGTGGATTGTGCTTCTCCTGCGTCACGGCGACGAAATAGCTGCGCCCCGGGAGCACTTCGCGCACCGAGCTGGTCTGGACGGACACGTGCTTGATGCTGTCGATGATCATGCCCTTGTCGTCGCAGAAAATGAGATTGCTGTGCTTGCCCATGAGCTCCAGGATCAGGTCTTTGCGACAGAGGTCGCCCATCTCGTTGTGATGCTCGATCTCGAAATGGATGATGCGCTCGAGGCCGGGCTGCCAGACTCGTACGATACGCCCGTTTCCGATGTGCTTGCGCAGCAGCATACAGAAATTCGGCGCGGTCATGGGCGACGGCTTGTTTGACGAGGTCAGGTAGATGAGCGGCAGGCTTGCCCCCGCGGAGAGAAGGAGACGTTGCTGACCGCTTGTCCCTTTGGAAGTCGGACGATCGCTTTCTGAGGAGGCATCCTGAATGTCTTCCTTAGCTGTCCGCTGACCGCTTTTGAGCGTGAAGAGCAGCTCGTCCACTTCCGGCTGTGCAATTTTGCTGATTCGCGCCCCGGAAAGCGATTCGTTTAGTTCTGTAACGATATTTGCAATGACAATTCCATCGAGTGCCATGGTGATCTCCCTTCAAACGCAATTAGATGAACACAGTTTTCATCTTAACAGATTATTCAAAAAAAGACAATGTTTATAATTGACGTCATTCTCCCTTTCGCTTATAATAAATCCAAATGGTTAATTTTGCCTTTGAGCAGGAGAGGGACTTGAGATGATCAAAAGCATGACAGGCTTTGGGCGGTGTGAACACCATCAGGGCAGCAGAAAATTTACAGTTGAGATGAAGGCGGTCAATCACCGTTACTTTGACGTGAATATTAAGATGCCGAAGAAATTCAATTTCTTCGAGGCGGAGATCAGAAATACGCTGAAGAAATATGTGCAGCGGGGAAAGATCGATCTGTTTATCACGTATGAGAATGACAGCGAGGAGAATGTCGCGCTGAAATACAATGAGAGTATTGCGGCGGAGTACCTGAAGTACTATAGGCAGATGGCGGAGACGTTCGGCCTGGATGACGATATTCGGGTGTCTGCGCTTGGACGCTGCCCGGAGGTCTTCACGATGGAAGAGCAGGAGGTCGATGAAGAAGAGCTCTGGGTGACGCTGGAGGCGGCGCTTCAGGGCGCATGCAGCCAGTTTGTCGAGGCGCGAGAGCGCGAAGGCGAGGCATTGAAAAAGGACATTCTTGACAAGCTCGATGTGATGGAAGGAAATGTTAAGCTGGTTGAGGAGCGCTATCCCCAGATCGTCGCTGAGTACCGGAAGAAGCTGGAGGACAAGGTACACGAGCTGCTGGAGGATTCGCAGATTGATGAGAACAGGCTGGCCTCTGAGGTGGTACTGTTTGCAGACAAGATTTGCACGGACGAAGAGACGGTGCGCCTGAAGAGCCACATTGGGACGATGCGTGAAGCGCTGCTGCACGGCGACGGAGTCGGCCGGAAGCTTGACTTCATCGCGCAGGAGATGAACCGCGAGGCAAATACGATTCTGTCCAAGGCAAATGATTTGGAAACTTCCAACATCGCGATCGATCTGAAGACGGACATTGAGAAGGTGCGCGAGCAGGTGCAGAATATCGAGTAATGACGCGGAGGCCGGGAGTTGCCACTAGGCGTCGACGAGGCGGAGAGCGGGGATTGCCCCAGAGATAATGGCGAGATAAAAACGCTACGGCGAACGGAAAGGAAGCAGATCAAGTTAATGTCGAATTTGGTAAATATCGGTTTTGGCAATTTCGTGAATGCCCAGAAGGTGACGGCGGTCGTGAATCCGGACGCGGCTCCAATCAAACGGCTGGTGCAGAATGCCAGGGAGAAGCAGCTTGTGATTGATGCAACGCAGGGCAGGAGGACAAAATCGGTGCTTGTGATGGAGAGTGGACAGATCCTTCTCTCCGCGATGCAGCCGGATACGGTCGCCAGACGGTATGCAGCCGGACTTGGCGTTGGGCAGGAGATGAAGGGAGAAGAGCAAACATGAGCAGAAAAGGGATCCTTGTGGTGGTATCCGGGTTTTCCGGAGTCGGCAAGGGGACGTTGATGAAGCTTTTGACTGAGCGCAACGGGCAGTATGCGCTGTCCATTTCGGCGACGACACGCGCCCCGCGGGAGGGTGAGGAGGATGGCCGGGAGTATTTTTTCCGGACGAAGGAAGCGTTTGAGCAGCTGATTGAGGAGGATCGCCTGATTGAGTATGCGTGTTATTGCGGCAATTATTATGGCACACCGCGCGATTATGTGGAGGATCAGATTGATCAGGGTCGTGATGTGATCCTGGAGATTGAGCTTCAGGGTGCACTCAAGATCAAGGAGAAATTTTCGGACGCACTTCTGCTGTTTGTGATGCCGCCGGATGCTCAGACACTTGCACAGAGGTTGAATGGGCGAGGCACAGAAGACGAGGCTGTGATTCGTGCGCGGATGCAGCGGGCGGTTGAGGAATCGGCTGAGGTCGAGAAATATGATTATATGATTATCAATGATGACCTCGAGGAGAGTATGGAGGAGGTTCATCGCCTGATCGAGAGCCAGCACAATCGAATCGACCGCAACCTGGAATTTATCGATCAGATTCGCGAGGAGGTTCGCGAGCTCGCGCAGGAGATGTGAGCAAAGCTGCAGCAGGACATGTGAGCAGTATTGCATTTTGCGGGCGGCGTTTATCTTGTGAGCAACATTGCATTTTGATAGCAATAATAGAAAGAATAAAATAGAGAAGCCGAAAGCAAGGCTGATGAAAGGAGATCTTAATTTATGTTACATCCATCCTATTCTGATCTTATGAAGGTAATCAACAGTGAGGTAGAACAGGGCGAGACGCCGGTAGTCAACAGCCGTTATTCGATTGTGCTGGCGACGGCAAAGCGCGCGCGCCAGATCATTTCTCGTCAGATGAAAGGTGACGAGGCCGCGAAGGCGATCACGAAGCCGCTCTCGAAGGCAGTTTCCGAGCTCAACGAGGGAAAGATCAAGGTGCTCCCAGAGGAAGCCGAAGCGACGGAGATGCCGGAAGAGACCGTGACTGTGGCTGAGGAGTAAGGCTTGGGCGGTGCTGCTGTATATCTGCGGTGATTGAGGATGCAATGTCTGTGAGGGAGCCGCGGATGTGAAAGGAAGGCGAGTTTCATTGAAAGAAGTAAAGAGTTTCAGCAAAAGCTATATCTTTTTGTCAGCGCTCTATGTGGCGCTCGGCATCGTTCTGATCGCTTGGCCGTCGCTGTCCGTGCGTATGATCGGGATTGCGCTCGGCATCGTGATGATCGTGCTCGGCATCACCTATGCGATCATCTATTACACGAGGGACAATTTGCAGGGTTTCTTGCAGATGGATTTGGTGATCGGTATTGTCTGCTTCGCGTTTGGCATTTTTATTCTGTTGAATCAGACGTTCCTCACGGAGGTATTACCGTTCGCGATGGGAATTATTCTGCTGCTCGGCGCGGTGGTGAAGATCCAGAGTTCGCTCAACATGCGAAAGCTGAAGTTTCGGAAATGGTACCTGGTGCTGGTCTGTGCTATCATCATTGTGGCGCTTGGCATTGTGCTTCTGTGCAACCCGTTTCAGCGGTACAGCGATCCGACAAAGGCGGAGCGCTATATGCTTTTGTATATCGGGATCTGTCTGATCTTTGACGGTCTGACGAACCTGGTCAGTCTCTTCTGTATCCAGACTCGTGTGAGGAAGCTCGCGAAGCTTCAGAAGGCCAATCCGGACGTTGATCTCCAGGAGCTGCTTGCGCAGCAGGAAGCATACGCGAAGGGTGCCGGTAAGGGCGGTAGATCCGGCGATATTGTGGAAGCTGCGGGAGCCGGTGGCTTTGGAGATGGCGTAAATGCCGGGAAGAGAGGAAATGCCGGAACTGCCGTGGGGGCAGAAGCCGCCGATTATGCCGTTGCGAACAGAGACCCCGCGGATACCGCGGAGCATGGCCTCGTGCCGCAGAAAGGAAAACAGAGATAGCACATGAAAATACTGTTTGTTTCGCTCGGATGCGACAAGAATCTGGTCGACTCCGAGGAAATGCTTGGATTGTTGGGCAGCAGGGGATATACGTTTACGGATGACGAGGCGGAGGCTGATATCATCATAATCAACACCTGCTGCTTTATCAATGACGCGAAAGAGGAGAGCGTGCAGGCGATTCTCGAGATGGCGGAATATAAAAAATCCGGGAGCTGCAAGGCGCTCATCGTGACCGGCTGTATGGCGCAGCGTTACCGTCAGGAGATTCTCGACGAGATTGAGGAAGTGGATATGGTGCTCGGCACGACGGCCTACGACAAGATTGCAGAGGCCGTGGAGCAGGCGCTCGCCGGAAAGCGCGAGGTAGAGACGGAGGAGCTGACGAGACTGCCCGAGATGAAGAACGGCAGGCTGGTGACGACTGGCGGACACTATGCGTACCTGAAGATCGCGGAGGGCTGCGATAAGCACTGTACCTACTGCATTATCCCGAAGCTGCGCGGGAGTTATCGCAGCGTCCCGATGGAGCGGCTGATCGCGCAGGCCGAGGAGTTGGCCGCGCAGGGCGTGAAGGAGCTGATTTTGGTCGCGCAGGAGACGACCGTCTATGGCGTGGATTTGTATGGGAAGAAATCGCTCCACCTGCTGTTGGAGGCGCTTTGCCGGATCTCCGGGATTCGATGGATCCGTATCCTGTACTGCTATCCGGAGGAAATCTATGACGAGCTGATCGATACGATCGCGCGTGAGCCGAAGATCTGCCATTATCTGGATCTGCCGATCCAGCACGCGAGCGACGCGGTGCTCAAGCGCATGGGGCGGCGGACGACGAAGGCTGATCTGATCCGTGTTGTCGGGCGGCTGCGCGAGGCGATCCCGGATATCATGCTGCGGACGACGCTGATCGCAGGATTTCCGGGGGAGACGAAAGCACAGCATGAGGAATTGATGGAATTCATCGACGAGATGGAATTTGACCGCCTCGGGGTGTTCACCTACTCGCAGGAGGAGGACACGCCGGCGGCTTCGATGCCGGATCAGATTGACGAGGAGACGAAGCTGGCCTGGCAGGAGGAATTGATGGAGCTGCAGCAGGAGATTGCGTTCGACCGCGCGCAGGACATGGTCGGCCGCACGGTGACGGCGATGGTCGAGGGGAAGGTTGCGGACGAGGACGCGTACGTAGCGCGCACCTACGGCGACGCGCCGAACGTGGACGGCTTGCTGTTCATACATACGGATGAGACGCTGATGTCCGGAGATTTCGCGCGGGTGAAGATCACGGGCGCGGCGGAATATGATCTGATAGGAGAGATTGCAGATGAATCTACCGAATAAACTGACTGTATTAAGAGTGTGCATGGTGCCTGTGTTTGTGGTGCTGATGCTTACGGACTGGCTCGGTGATGCCGGGAAATATGTGGCTGCCGCGGTCTTTATCCTCGCGAGCATCACGGACTGGTTTGACGGCTATCTTGCCAGAAAGAACAATCTGGTCACCGACTTTGGGAAATTTATGGATCCAATCGCGGACAAGCTGCTCGTCTGCTCGGCGCTGATCTGCCTGGTGGAGAAGGGCGCGCTGGCGGCGTGGATCGTGATTATCATCATCGGGAGAGAGTTCATCATCAGCGGCTTCCGCCTGGTGGCCTCCGACAAAGGGACGGTCATCGCGGCGAGCTATTGGGGCAAGTTCAAGACGGTCTCCCAGATGCTCATGGTGATCCTGCTGATCCTTGATCTCGGCGGCGTCTTCGATACGATCGCGCAGGTGCTCGTCTGGGTGGCGCTGGCGCTCACGGTGATCTCACTTGCCGATTATCTGAGGAAGAATTGGGGCGTGTTGGATGGGCAGATGTGAAGAAATCGTAAAAGAGCTTGCGCGGCGCGGTTTGACCGTCACGACCGTCGAATCGTGTACGGGTGGGCTGATCGCGGCGGCGCTGACCGACGTGCCGGGAAGCTCGGAGGTGTTCAAACGCGGGTTTGTGACGTACTGCGACGAGGCCAAGCATGAGATGGTCGGTGTGCGGACGGAGACACTTGAGAAGTACACCGCGGTCAGCGCGCAGACCGCCGCTGAGATGGCGGATGGCGGCGCGAGGATTGCAAAGGCGGACTGCTGCCTGTCCGTCACGGGATACGCGGGTTCCAATACAGGCGAGTTGCACCAAGTATGCGAAGCAGTTGGGGACAGGGCAAAAGCTTCCGGAAAGCCGGAAGAGGTTGTTTCCGGCGAGCCGGTCGGTCTGGTCTATATCGGCTGTCATGTCTGCGGCGTGACGGAGGTAAAGGAGCTGCATCTGACGGGGACGCGCGCGCAGATCCGCGCGCAGGCGAGGGACGAGGCGCTTGCGCTTTTGAAAAAGCGATTAGAGACAAAAAACAGTAAATAAGATTGATGAAAACGCCTGGAGACGAAAAACAGTAAGTGAGGCTGATGAGGGGATATTGCGGGATGTGTGAGACAGGATAAACAGGATATCCTGCCGCGCCGTTTCCAATGTTCTCTTTTTTGATAAACGCAGGGAGAGGCGAAGCACAGATGGTGAAGAAGAAAAAAACGAGGGCGCGGATGCGCTGGAAAATATTGACCCTTTGTCTGGGTTTGGCGTTGTCTGCGCTTATCATTCAGACATTTTTATATCTTCGGACATCGTCGAGCCTGATTTATCGTGAGGCGCAGGAGGAAAACTTGCGTTTGATGCAGAACATGCAGGCCGAGATTGAGAGCTATGCCCGTTCGGTGGAGATCGGTCTGCTCCGGCTATACAATCAGAGTGATTTTATCGCGGATCTGCGCAGAGGCGCCTCGCTTGAGGCGATGCGAGACAGGTGGAATCGATTGGCCTACAACACGGGAAGTGAAAATTTTGACACTTCGCTGGGGGTGCTCGCTGTCTACCTATACACGGCGGATCACGAGATTATCAGCACATACCGCCGTGCTGTGACACCGAAGCATACGTATCCGACCGACATCTACGACGGGACGCAGGACACGAATGCACAGAAGGTGAAAGATTATGTGGACTCGGATGACTCGGTCATGCTGATCAGCAGCTATTTTAACGTGTACCGCCAGAGGGACGTGGCCAGGTTTGTCGTGAAGCTATATCAAGGCAGCAGGGTAATTGGTTATGCTGTCTGTGATACGGATGAGAAGGCGCTGCGCTATTTGATGCGGAAATACACCGCCGGCGGGGAAGGATACGTCTGGATCCAGCCGATGGACGATCGCCCAATCACAGCGACCGGGACGCTCTCGGATGTGGAGCTTCCGCATTACACGGAGGTCAGTAATGCGATCCAGGCGGGTAGTTTGAATTCTGATCAGATCTCCGAGTGGGAGAACCAGGTGTTTTTCCGGGTGTTGCAGGATCGTTACAACATCGGAAGCTACGCGCTGATGCCTCAGAGTCTTCTGGAGAAGAACCAGCGTACCTTGAATGAATATTTGCTGTTGATCGGGATCGCGATCAGCCTCGCTGCTGTGATTCTGTCGTTTCCGATCTCGCGCAGCCTTACGAGACAGCTCGAACGGATCACCGCGACGATGGAGCGGATCAAGGGCGGTGAGACGCAGCTTCGCATCGACAAGCTTCCGGACGACGAGATCGGAGAGCTCGGCCTGACGTTCAACGAGATGCTTGACCGGATTGAAGGACTGATCGCGAAGGAATACGAGGCGGAGCTTGCGGTGAATCAGGCGGAATATAAGGCGCTTCAGGCGCAGATCAATCCGCACTTCCTCTACAATACGCTCGACACGATGAGCAGCATCGCGCAGCTCCGGGACTGCGATGAGATCAGTGAACTCTGCCAGTCTCTGTCCAACATTTTCCGATACAGCCTGGAGACCGGCACGCCGTTTTCCACGGTGGCGAAGGAAATCGCGCATCTGAAAAATTACATCTACGTCATGAATATGCGGATGCAGGGCGAGGTGGAATACAGCTTTGACATAGAGGAGGACGTGCTTCAGGATTCCCTGCCGCGGATTTCCATACAGCCTTTGGTCGAGAATGCAATCAACCATGGCCTGAAGAATGCGCGCGGCGAGAAGAAAGTCTGTGTTCGTGCATACAGAGAAAGTGACAATCTGATGATTGCGGTGGAGGACAACGGGGTAGGAATCAGCGCAGAGCGCCTGGAAGAATTGAAAAAGAATTATCGGGGACAGGAAAATTCAATCGGGCTGTCCAACATCAACGCGAGAATGCAGATGCTGTACGGAGATGCCTACGGTGTGACAATTGAGAGCACGGAGGGCAAGGGGACCAGAGTATTTCTGACGATTCCGCACAGGAATGCGTCAGGAGAAAACGTGACGGCCGGTTGAGGGCAAGTATTGACAGCTTTTTGACAGGCCGGTTGATACAGGCAGGCCGGATAATGAGAGGAAACAGATTATGGAAAGCCGAAAATATAAAGTGTTGATTGCGGATGACGAATATTGGACCAGAGAGAAACTGCGCCGTATGATTCAGTGGGAGAAATACTCTCTGATCTGTCTGGAGCCTGCGCGCGACGGGGAAGAAGTTTTGCACAGGATGGAGGAGGAGACGCCGGATATCCTGATCACGGACATTAATATGCCGTATGTCGACGGCGTGACGCTTCTGCAGACTGTGCAGGAGCGCTACCCGGAGGTCATTCCGTTCGTGATCAGCGGCTACGACGATTTTGACTATGTGAAGGATTCCTTTTTGGCCGGTTCGGTCAATTATCTTCTGAAGCCGGTCAGCAAGATTGATCTGGTAAATGCCCTCTCGAAGGCGTTGGAGAAGATCAGCGAGAAGCAGAATGCGAAGCTGGAGCTGCAGAAGGCCTCTTCTTTGCTTCAGGATCGTGAGTTCAGCCGTCTGCTCGAGAAGCAGGATGTCCCGCTCACTCCGAATGTCACGATGAACAGCGGGATTGATTTTGGTGCGGCAAGTCTGCTTCTTGTGAAGATTCATAACATGCGTGAGCTCACGGCTATGTATCAGTATGATCAGAACTTGCTGTCCTGGTCGGTCAAGAGGCAGATCCGCGAGCTGGCGGGTGATGTAGGGAGCACCTTCGTATTTAACCACATCTACCGTTCAAACGAATTTCTGATTGTGACGGAGGCGGATCTTGGAGCGCTCGCGTCGCTTGCAGGGAAGATTGCTGCCTGCTTCGGGCAGATCACGAAGGCTCCGGTGACGGTGGCGGTCAGCGAACAGTCGTATTCTCTGGACAGTCTGCATCGCGCGTATACGCAGGCGATCGCCTGTCTGATGACCAGACGTTTTATGAAGGAGAACCAGATCCTCTTTTGCAAGGATCGCGCCCAGGAGCAGGAGCAGAAGATCGAGACGCGGTTTGACGATGCCGCGGAGCAGGAGCTGAAGCAGATGCTGCGCAAAGGGCAGCAGCGGGAGGCAAAACAGCTTATCCACACACGTCTTGCCGAGAACGCGGCCCGTGAACGGTGGACTTATCTGGAAATGCGACAGACTGTGAAAAAGCTGCTGAGCCTGATCCAGAATTTGTTTGCGGCGGATATGAACGCGCAGGAAGCGGTGGACATGGAAAACCTGACGGATCTGGCGGATAAGGTGGTAGAACAGCTGGATGCGGAATACCTGTGTGAGGTGCTTTGTGAGGTCATCGATTTTGCGTCGGCCGTCCGACAGGATGCGGTTCCAGATACGACGCGGGGCCTCGTGAAGCGGGCGGCTTCCTACATTGACGAGCACTATTTTGAAGAGCTCACGCTCTCTTCGCTGGCCGAGCAGTTTCACGTGGAGAGCTCTTATTTCTCGCGTCTGTTCCGCCAGGAGACGGGCGAGAATGTGATGCTCTACATCGCGAAGACGCGGATACGCCGGGCACAGGAATATATGGAGGAAGAGGGAAGAAGCCTTACGGAGATTGCGTTCCTGACGGGTTACGATGATTACACCTACTTCAACCGCGTCTTCCGCAAGATGACCGGCATGAGCCCGCGCGAGTATAAGGCTAAAATTTCAAAAAGAGTCAACTAATTTTTCCTGTTTTGTCCTAGTGAATTTCTCCCGGACACCTGTATACTGGAATCATCAGAAAATACATCGGTGGATGTAAAATAAAAAGGAGGAATTCAAGTATGAAAAAGAAAATGTTGTGTACCTGCATGGCAGTCGCTATGGTTGTTTCTTCGCTCAGTGGTCTCGCAATGACGGCAACGGCGGCGGAAGATGAGCCGGTTACCTTGACGGTTCTGGCAGGCCAGTCCACGACGGACGCAGGCATCGAGGACATGATCGATGAGGCGCTCAAAGAAGCGTATCCGAACATCACCCTTGAGTGGGAATGTGTCGACTGGGGCAATGATTTCCAGCCGAAGATGCAGCAGTACATGCAGTCCGGACTTCCGGATATCATGATCGGCAAGGCGCAGGACGTTGCGACCTACGCTCCGCAAGGTATTCTGGCTGAGATTGATTCCCAGTATCTGGACGCCGGGCTTGACGCGGCGAGAGAGAACGTGACGATCGACGGCAAGACCTATGGCCTCGTTTACAATGCTCTGTATCAGGGCGTTTACTACAACAAGGACATGTTTGCTGAGAACGGCTGGGAGATCCCGAAGACGATCGACGAGCTGCAGGTGATCATCGACGACTGCAAGGCGAAGGGCATTACCCCGTTCGCAAGCCACATGGTAGACACCTGGTCCATCGGCAACGTGACGATGCAGTTCATGATGAACGATGTGTTCAACAACGATCCGACCTGGGGCGACAAGTTCCGCGCGGGCGAAGTCAGCTTCTCCACGGATGAGGCTGCGCAGACGGCTTATCAGTACAACAAGCTGATCTTCGACAACACCTATGAGGATACCTTCTCTCTTGAGCAGACTGACTGTGACGCGAGAATGGTGCTTGGCGAGGCTGCCATGAAGGTTTCCGGTTCCTGGTCCATCCAGAACTTCCTTGCAATCGACGAGAACTTCAACTTCGGTATCTTCCCATTCCCGAATCAGACCGGCGATTCCAAGCTGATCTTCGAGCCGAACATCACAATCATGACGAGCGCTTCCACGGAGCATCAGGATGCGGTCAACAAGGTTCTTGAGGTTCTGACGACCGATAAGGATCTCGCGGTTGAGATCTACGACTATACGAACACGGCTGCTATGCTTAAGGATGTTACCCCGACGTTCCCGAACCCGAGCCAGGAGGACATCGACAAGTACGCTGCGGACGGCATGATCGTCGACGTAACACTTGGCAACAACCAGCTCGTATGGGGCGGCTTCCAGGAAGAGAACGCAAAGGACATCGCTAAATGGCTGCAGGGCGACGCGAGCTTTGAGGACGCGCTGGCAGCTTCCGACGGAAGAGTAGACGCGAGCAGCGCGAGCTGATTGCGAGAGAAATTTGAGAAATTGAGAGTATAAAATGTGCCGGTGTCACACCCCGGAAGCGAAAGGCGCCCGGCGGAGAGGCGCCGGCACATTTCATAGTGCGCCCGGCGGCGCACGTTTCTAACGGGTGAAAGTCCCGAATCCGCCCGGTAGTGGGAAGGATATAGCCGAA